>NZ_JBHYMK010000002.1:0-136713 GCF_042743065.1 Streptomyces sp. NPDC058872 | reverse complement strand
ACGACCTGGGGCCCCCCGGGGCGGGCGCGCCCACCCCCCCCCGCCCCGTCCGCCCCCCCCCGCGGCCGGCACGTCGATGACCTCGCCGTCCTTGTCGAGCGTGTGGGTATCCCAGTACACGTCCCACTTGTCGCCGACCTGCTGCGGCACCTTGCCCGCCGGATACCGCACGAAACCGGCGGGAGGCTGCTGCTCGTCCGAGACGCAGGCCGATCCGGTGCCGCCCACGGACAGGACGGGATACTCGCCGCCGCTGCAGACGTCCTCCTGGTACTCGATGCCCGCGCATCCGGTGAGTGCCACGATCGCGACCGTGCTCGCGAGAGCAGCACCGACCAGACGCAAGGTCTCGGGTCGGGCGGCGGTGGCGGCGAGGTTCGTCCTGCGGGGCGTGTGCATGGTTGTCTCCAGTCGGTTGGCCTGCCCCCACTCTCGTCTCCGGGAAATTACCGGGCCATGAGTACGTGTACTCATAGGAGCCCGCCTTGATGCTCAACATGCTGCATCTCCTGGGAACTTGACGGGCCCCGGATGTTGTCTTCCAGCCGCGGTGGCCGCGCTCCGCTACGCTCCTCGCCCCGTCCCGGCGCCTGGTTCGGCCGACTGCGGGGCATGCTGCAAGAGCGGCATCGCCGGAACCGGTCGCCTGTCCGTAGACGGCTCACCCGGTCCACCGGGCGGTGGTTGCCGATCAGCGCGGGCGAGATCCTTCTGTGGAAGGCCAGCGCGATCCAGGCCACCCGGTATCGCTACCGCGGCGACACGTTCCCAGCCCCTGGCGCACGGCAACCACCTGACGGCAGAGACCGTGGAGAGCCCGTTGCGTCGAGAGGCGCACGGCGGTCTCGGCGAGAGGTCCGGGAAAACGGACCGGAGCAATCCTGACACCGGGCCTGTTCAGTGACGAAGCCGGATCCTCCATGACGCCGCCGCAGCCACCCCATGGACGGCTGCCCCGCCGAGAACGGGGTGACGTGGGGTAGGCACGGGAAAGAGGAGCGGCGGGGCGCCTCTTCCCCGTACCGGCGGAGCGGGTGACCTCACGTGCTCCGAGGGGGCGGTTGACGAGCTTCGGGGCGTTCCGTACCGCCCGGATCACCTGGCGGAACGGAAGGCCCCGCGAACCGTACCCCCAGAGCCGTTAGGGCTTTTTCAGGTTCGTCCGCACATGGTTGAACAGACTTTCCGCGGTCGGATTGACGACGTGCTCCCCCACCTTCTTCATCGCCTCGAAGGCGTGGGCTTGCGCCCCGCCGTCGTGGGGATGACTCTTGGCGTGCTGGTGGGCGGCAGCGGCGCTCGCGACGGCCAGGGTCGCCCGGCCCTGCGGCGTCTTCTGCGTCCAGGTGTAGACGCTGTGCACGATCTTCACGACCGCGCCAGCGGCGGCAATCAGTGGAATCGCCATGCTTCCTCCCTTTCCTCGGAAGAGTCATGCCACATCGTTCTATGCATTAACCCCCTAGGGGATAGGCTGACTTGTCCCTGAGATGGTGACAAAGGGGATTCGGCACGACGGTGTCGACGGAGGGGGATCCGCGCCACCGCATGCTTCTTGCCGGAGCCGCTGTCGTGGCTCAGCCGTTGCAGCGCCCTGGCCAAGAGAGACGGGTACGCGGCGGGGCCGACCTGAGCGAGCACCCGGGAGGCGTCGACTTCCTCGCGCGGCGTGCGGCGACCCGAGGCGAGCAGCGCATCCCGGGCTCGCACGGTGTCGTCCCCATCGATGTTCCCCGAGTGATGCATGGCGGAGGTTCTGGGTGTCGCAGAGGGGGCCGAACAAGGCTCGTCACCCGTGCCGTCCCTCCTAAGAAAACGTCCTCTGGCCCGTCACGGCGGATGTGACACCACTTTCCCGTGGGGGAAGCGGGTGCATCGCGCTGATCGGTGCGGGCGGGGCCGGGAGGAGCACCCCGGCCCCCACCTGGCCGGCCTTCCAGGTCCTCTCGCGCGACGGCCTGCGCGGCACGGCCAGCGGTGACCCCAGTGCCGCATCAGGCAACGTTCGCCCCGTCCTGCCGGACGGGGCGGCGGCAGGTGGCTGTTGGAGGGGGCCGCGTAGTCTCGCGGGGTGCATTCTCATCTGAGCTTCGAGGATCCTCCTGCTCCACCCCACGAGGTGGTGGTCGAGACGCTGGAGCGTGCTCTGCGTGACCGGTCGGTGGAGGCCGAGGCGGCGGAGGTACTCGTCGGGACCGCACTGAACGATGACGATGCGGAGTTCGTCGAGCACTGGTGTGTGCAGGTCGGGACGCGGGCCGTGCCGGGCAGTCCGTTGCTCGGGCTGGCCGGCCTGTGCCTCGGACACGCAGCCCGGCGCTTCGGACGCCTCGGCGATGAGGCCCTTGGGCTGGTGCAGTCGCTGGCGGCGCGGGCCGAGGCCGACCCGGGGGACGTGGACGGCCGGGCCGTCGACGGTTACGACGACGTCCGGAGCTTCCTGCACCGTTGGTGACGGTCCTTGTCGCCGTGGCGGGGCAGGCGGCGTTGGTCCGGTTCACCAGGGCTTTGATGAGCTTGCCGACGGCGTGCTGGTTCCGTCAGATGACGTGGCGGTGGATCGTGCTGCCCCGATCCCTGCGGCCGGGGTGGTCGATGCCGCCGAGGGCGAGGCGGAGCAGGGCGGTGAACTGGGCCTCGACCAGATGGAACCGGGCGCTGTTGGTCGGGGGCGGGTGATCTCCACGTTCTTCGCCGCGGCACCGGCCCGGACCCGCCGTCGGCTTGGTCGGCTCCGGCCGATGGCCGATGCGAAAGCCCTCGCCCCTCTGCCTTGACCCTCCACCGACTGGAGACATCAACATGGCCGACATGGACAGCGCGACCCTGTACTCCATCGGGGAACTCTCCCGGCGCACCGGCCTGTCGGTGCGGACGATCCGGTTCTACTCCGACGCGAACGTGGTGATGCCGGCGGGTCGTAGTCCCGCCGGTTACCGGCTCTACGACATCGACGCCGTTCCGCGTCTCGAACTCATCAGCACCCTGCGCGAGTTGGGGATCAATCTCGCTACGGTCCAGCGCGTGCTGAACCGCGAACTGTCGCTGTCACACGTCCTCTCGGCCCACGCCGAAGCCGTGGACGCCCAGATCCGGATGCTGCGACAGCGCCGCAGCGTCCTGCGAGCGGCGGCCAGGCTCGGATCCAGCCTCCAGGAGACCAGACTCATGCACAGACTCGTGAAATCCTCCGCCGCGGAGCGGCATCGCCTCGTCGACGACTTCCTCGCGGGCACCTTCGGAACGGAAGGAGCCGACGCGAACGCGGTGGCCATGGTGCGCGCCGCCACTCCGGACCTCCCGGAGGACCCGTCCGTCGAACAGGTCGCCGCCTGGGTGGAGCTCACCGAGCTGATCGGCGACGAGGACTTCCGGGCGCGCATGCGACGGGCTGCGGCCGTTCAGGCCGGCGGGCAGGCCCTCGGCATCGGGTCCGAAGCCGACGACGAACTGACGGAGTACACCCGGTGCCGGATCTCCGAGGCCAGGAGCTCCGGCATCGATCCGCTCGACGACGAGGCCACACCGGTCGTCGAGGACCTCGTGCAGCGATTCGCCGAGGCCCTCGGCCGGATCCCGGACGCGGAGTTCCGGGACTGGCTGGCCGGGCAGTGGGAGGTGGCCCACGACCCGCGGGTGGAGCAGTACTGGCGGCTGGTGTGGGTCGTCAACGGCTGGCAGGTGGTGCCGGAGCTGATCCCCGGGTACGCCTGGCTCGTCCGGGCACTGCGCAGGGACTCCTGAACGTCCGCTCACCCGCCGCCCGTGTGCCGGACGGCGCGCCCCTGGAGGCGACCGCGCGAGCTCCGTCTTGGAGACGTCCTGCGTCGACCTTGCCCGTCGGGCCCTCTCCGCCCCCCCCACGAGGCGGCGAAACCGGCGGACAGGATGCGCATGGCGATCCCGTCGCGGCCTGACGGGGCCCCGGGATGAAGGAAACCGATCAGCCGGAGGGGCTTCGGCTGGAAGGATGGGGAAGTCGGTGAGTGCCGCTACCGGAGGGGGAGGGGTGTCGGAGAGCAGGACGGACCATGTGAGCGACGGCGCGGTGCAGGAAGCGCAGCCGGTGACGCAGTTGCCCGAGGCCCTCGTCAGGGAGATGAACCGTGAGATCCGGCGCTGGCGCGTCGCCACCTTCAACTACGGTCTCGCGTACTACCTGAGCCGGATCCTGCTGATCCTGGCCAGCGCCGTCGTGGCCGCCGACCAGAACCTGAGCGGTGGTCACGGGAACTGGTTGGTCACCTGGGTTCCGGCGCTGGCCCTGATCGTCGCCGTGATGACCGCGGTGGACACCTGGTTGAAGCCCCAGCAGAAGTGGCGCGGATTCATGGAGTCCCGCGACGCCCTGGTCGACCTGATGATCCAGGCCGACGGGGGACTGCCGGCCGACCAAGTGCGGGCCGAGCTCCTGAAGTTGCGTCAGCAGCACCGGGAGCGGAACATCTTCTGACCGTACCCGGTGCCGTCGATGCGACAGGTCGAGGTCAGCCGGCCTCCTTGAGTCGCCGCAGCGCACGGCGTTCGGCGGCCTCCACGTCCAGCCGGCCCGACGGAGCGCCCCCGCGGGCGATGACGGAGGCCCGGACCAGGGCGAGGTAGAAGAGCGCGGGAGCACAGGGCGTCCAGGTCTTGTCGGGGTCCTCGTCCAAGAGGAAGTCGAACACGCTGTCGGGATCGGCCGGGACGAAGCTGAACCGGTCGTGCTCCCACTTGTCTTCGATGCCCCGGCTGCGGCGGGCGACCAGGTCCGCGGAGCTGAGGTCGGTGAGCACGGCGCGGTAGAAAGCCGCCCACTGGTGGTTGCGCAGGTCGAGGGCGAAGGCGAGCAGTTCCAGCTCGACGGCGTCCTCGTCCTGGACGGCCAGTTCCTCGCGGAGTGCGCGCCGCGCCACGGCCTTGAGGCTGATGGGCCTGCCATCCGCCGGGACGTCGTGAATGGCGGCGAGCCCTTCGTTGACCGACGAGTTCCAGCGCTGCTTGTTCTGACCCTCGACCTGGACGCTCCTTCGGGCGAAGACCATCTTCCCGTCGAGGCCGGTCTCGACGGCGACGTTGACGCCGAAGCTGCAGGAGAGGAAGGAGGGGGCCTCCACCGGGTCGGAGTCCGTCAGGTACTGCGAACGCAGCGTGGCGGAGGGGTCCCCCTCGTCCAGGGGCCTGTCCAGGTTGACGGAAGTGGCGAGGAAGTCGTAGTAGTCCGCGTCACACAGGCTGATCCGCACCTGGGGTTCTTCGGTCTCGTCGGTACGGGAGGAGACGACGCTCTCCACGGAGAAGCGGGGGTTGTTCCACGCGAAGCGCTCTCCGACCGCCTGCTTGCGCTTCTGTTCCGCCTCGATCTCATGGCGCCACTGCTGGACCTTCGCCGGGAGGTCCACGCGGCGGAGGCCGGGCTCGTAGATGATCGTGACGTTCTCCTCCCGGATCGGACGCGTGCCGTCCCCCTCGAAGATGTGGCAGTCCGTCTCCGACTCCCCGATGATGAACGCGTCGCGCTGATTCATGAGGCCCCCTCGCCTGACGTCCAGTAGTGTGACCCGGCACACTCGATCCTCGGATGCGGTGTCAGGTTGCCACAAACCGAACCGCCTTCGGGCTGGTGGACGTGGAGCAACTCTGGGGGGAGTTCCGGTTGGAGCACTTACGGGGGCGCAACGGACTGGTCGCCACGGTGGTCGTCGACCGGTATCGCGGGGACGAGCGGGAAGCCAGGGACCGCCCGCTTCTGGGGGGAACGGCCGCGCGCTTCGTCGAGCAGATGCGGCGCCTCGGCTTCGACCTGCCCGCGCAGGTCCTGACGAGTGCGGACGGAGCGCCGCCCCCCTCCGCGGGGCGCGAACGGATCCACGCGTTCGTGGCGCGACTCCACCAGCAGGCGGCGAGACGGAAGGTCCTCTACTGGACGGGCCATGGCGAGGTCGTAGGGGGCGCCTTCTATCTGGCCTGCGAGGACAGTTACGAGGGGGGACGGTTCGACCCCCGCCGGGCCGTGGCCGCTGAGGAACTGGTCGCCTGGCTCGCCGAGGACGCCACGGACACCCTGCTCGTCCTGGACGCGTGCTTCGCGGGGGAAGCGGTACGGGCGGTGAGGGACAGGGTGGAGGACGTCCGGGGCCGAGCCCCGGGCCCCCGCACCGGGTTCGCCGTCGTCGCCACCGCCGAGTCCCGACAGAAGGCCGTGGAAGGCCACTTCGTGGACTGCCTGGAGCAGGTGCTCTCGGACCCCGCCTTCCTCGTCCGCGAGAGCGAGCGGATCTTCTCCCGGGAGCGGCCCGCGGTCTTCTTCCAGCACCTCATGCTGGGCGTGGCGGACCGGATGGAGGAGCAGTCCCTTGACTGGCGCGAAGTGCACACCCTGGACCCCGCGTTCCTGACCAACCCCTACTGTTCCCGACCCGGCGCCGCCCTGCGGTCAAAGGACGACGAGTCCTGGATCGGGCGGGAGTTCCCGCGCGGCGAACTGCCGGTGTTCTCCGACTCGGGCGACAGGTGGCACCTGCGGGACTTCGCGGAACGGCAGCACGCCGTCACCGATGTGGTCAACTGGCTGCGTACCCGGGAGACCGGGATGTACACGATCACGGGGGCGTCGGGAGCGGGCAAATCCACCCTGCTGTCCTACGTGGCGCACCTGACGGACGAGAACTTCGTGGCCACCCTGGCAGAGGACCGCCGGCCGTGGAACCTGCCCGAACTGCGCTCGGTGAACGCGGCGGTCCACTGCCGTGGCAAGACCCTCTCTGCCCTCTGTCGTGAATTGACGGAGCGCCTGCGCTCGCTGGGGCTCGGGGACACCGGAGCCGAACGGCCGTCACCGTCCGCGTGCGTGGAGGAGATCGAGCGGCTCGCCGCGCGCAAGGGCGTCCTCACCCTGCTGTTCGACGGACTGGACGAGGCGGCGGCCGGTCACTCCTTCGACATCGCGAGGAGCCTGCTCAATCCACTCGCGTCCCGGCCGCGCGTGCGGGTCGTGGTCGCCACCCGCCCCAACTCCCGCCGCAACCTCCCGGGCGATCCGTCCGCCGAGTCCCTGCTGGACGTCCTCCACTGCGTACAGCCGCTGGAGCTGGACCGGTCTGCCGGGGTCGAGCAGGACATCGCCCGCCACGTCGAACGCCTCCTGGGGGAGGCGAATTCCCCCTACAACCTGTTGCCGGGTGCGGTGCAGACCCGTGGTGCTGTTGCCCGGTACATCGCGGCCCGCAGCAACGGCCTCTTCCTCGTGGCCACCCTGTGGGCGCGCCGGCTCGTCCTCCTGCCCGAAGCGGTCGCGGAGCACCGGCTCGACCGGGAACTCCGGCCCGGCACGGCCGTCCTCGACCACTTGCTCGCGAAGGAGCTCGACCGGATCGATCCACGGAACCCCGGACGCGTCAGGGACTTCATGCGGGGCCTCGCGCTCGCGCAGGGCGTCGGGCTCCCCCAACCGGGGGTATGGCTCGCCGTGACCAACGCGGTGCGGACCCCGGGCGGCAGGGAGTACGACCACGGGGATCTGCTGGACGTGGTCCGCAGGGCCACCGGCGTGACGATCGCGGAGGACGACGAGTTCGGCAGGCCGGTGTACCGCCTCCACCATCCCAGCTTCGGCGCGCACCTGTTGCACGGGGAGGCGGAGGCGAGACGTCGGCACCGGGCCGTGGTCCGCGCCCTGGTCCCCAGCTCGCCCGCGGACTGGCAGGGGGCGGAGCCCTACGTCGTCCACCACCTGGCGGCGCACGCGGCCCTGGCCGGGGACGACGTCCTCGACGAACTGGTGGCCGACCACCACTTCCTCGTGGCCACCGCGCCCGACGTCCTGGAACCGCTGGTCGCCGCCCGTTCGGCGATGACCCCCCAGAGCGCGCTGTACCTGCGCGTGGCCGACGACTTCCGCGGGGACCCCTCCCCGGCAGGACGGTGGGCGGTGTTGCGGGCCACCGCCCTGGCGATGTTCTCCGCCGAGTTCCTGCGGGACGTGCCGCGACCGCCGTCCGTGTTCTGGGAAGACGTGTGGAGCAGCGCCGAACGGCTCCCGTTGCGGCGGAGCCGGCCGGCACCCTCGGGCGGGGCGTTGGCGGTGCACTGGGAGGAGGGCGACGGGAGCGTTCACGTCGCCGGCGCCGGCGAGATCGTCTCGTGGGCTGCGGACGGGCACCGGACGCTGACCAGGAACACGGGCCCGGCCACCTGGTCATCGCCTCCCCGGCAACGGGGCCTGACGGTGTCGGGGCAGGGCGAGAGCCGGGTCATCGCGACCCACGACAGCCAGTGCGTGCGCGTCTGGCAGGGCGGGGGCAGGCACCCGGTCGAGGAACTGCACTGGGGAGGGAGGACGAACGCCGTCGACTCGGTGCACAGCGGCCGGGACGTCTTCCTCGCCGTGGCTGACGGCATCGGCCTGTGGGTGTGGCGGTGGGACAGTTCCTCGGCCTATGTCCGCAGCCGGATCAGACAGCCGCTCCACGCCCCCGGGCAGGTGAACTGCGTGGCGGCGGTCGTCCGCGACGGACGCGTCGGCGTGCTCACGGGCGGGCCCGGGGGAGTGACCGTGCGGGAGGTGCGGGGACTCAGACTGGGAAGGCCCGGGCTCGAGCACATGCGTTCCCTGACCGACGGCGCCGAAGTGGTCGGGGCGCTGGCGGTGATGGCCACCGGGGACGGGACCGGAGCCGTGGTCGCGGCCCTTGACGGCCACACCCTCCGTGTCTGGCACATGGAGGACCTCTTCCATGGCGAGGCGGAACTGCGGTTCCGCGCCCGTACCGCGGGCCGGGTCGTGGCCCTCGGGCACGGCCCGCACGGCGTGCTGACCGCCGTACAGGAGAATGCCCGGGCACAGGTGTGGGACGAGTCGGGCAGGGAGCACGTGCCCCTGCCGTGCGACCACGGACACAAGTCCCTGGCCTTCGACCCTGCGGGAAGCGGACGCCTCGCGGTCGCGGACGACACCCGGCTCCAGATCTGGGAGCCGCACGCCCCCTTCGGGGCCGGGGGGATCGCCCGGGAACCTGTCCGGGGCCGCCTGGCCGACAAACCGCAGCTGCGGATGGTGCGGGGCTCCGACGGCACCGTGTTCCTGGCCCGCTCGCAGGGCTCCGACGTGCTGACGGGCCTGCACACCGCGGCCGGCCGGATCGTCGACGGGCCGCGGCTCCCGCACCCGCACCAGGTGGGAGCGCTTGCCGTCACGAAGGCCGGTGACGGCTGGAAGGTCGTGGCGGCCGGGTACCGGCACGTGCTGCTGTGGAGCCTCGGGCCCGGTCTCGAGCTCCTGGACACGGAGGAGTTCGACCTTCCGGGCGCGTACGACGTGGCGGCGTCCTCCCTGGACGTCTCCGTCACGGAGGAGGGTCGGACGCACCTGATGTGGCCGTCCGGACAGGAGGTCGTCACGTGGGAGCGCGAGGGTCCCGGGCGCGGCCCGTGGCGGGAAGGGCGGACCTTCGCCCTGAGGGCCTCGGGCGCCGTGCAGAAGCTGGAGCGCGTGGGAGTGCCCGGCGGGCCGTCCTGGCTCTCCCTGTGGGGTGGTGACGCAGCCCGGGTGTGGGACCTCGGCCGGCCGGACGCGCTGCCGGAACCGGTGCACTGCGCCGGGGCAAGGGCCGTTGCGACGGGAGTGCTCAGACGGGTCGTCCGGGCGGTTCCCCTGGTGGCCTACGCGACGAGGTACACGGTGGAGGTCGTCCGGTGCGACAACGGCAACGGGGTGTCCACCTCGCTGCCCGAGCAGCCCGGCGAACCGCTCGACGGGCTCACCTTCGCAGGACCGCCGGAGCTTCCCCTGCTCATCGGCTGGAGCCGGGGCTCCGGTCGCCTCCTGCTCTGGGACGTACGGCGGGAGCGGGCGCTGGAACCGATGGAGTCCCGCGGTTACCAAGTGACGAACGTCGACTCCGTCTACGACGGCCATCACATCACGCTGATGATCCAGGGCATCGCGCAGAAGAACATCCGCTGTGACCAGGTGCTCCTCCCCTGGCGCGTCGAGGAGGCCGTACCGGCGCCCCTGGTCGGCGGACAGCGCGGGCCGGTTTCCGCCCCGAGGAGGGAGGGGAGCGTCTCGTGAGAGACGACTTCGTCGTCCTGGTCCCCGGCATCATGGGCACGGCCCTGACCCGGGGCGGGCTCGACGTCTGGGACGCGTCCCTCCGGACGCTCGGCGGCTTCCTCGGGCCGAGGCGGACGAAGGAGGTGCTCGGGCTTCAGGAGGGCATCGGAGACGCCGACCCGGAACCGTCCCACGCCCTGGACGTGGGACGCGTGATCCCCGGCGCCCGCCTGCTGCCCGGCCTGATCTCCGACACCGGCTTCACCGACCTCCGGCAGAACCTCGGGCTCACCGAGGAGCAGTTCGCCGTCTTCCCGTACGACTGGCGCCTCAGCAACCGCAACACGGCCGCGAAGCTGGAGCGGTTCGTCGACGAGCGGCTGGCACGCTGGCGGACGAAGGCCGATCCGGGACTCCATCCGGGCGCGCGTGAGGCGAAGGTGGTCTTCGTGTGCCGCTCGATGGGCGGCCTCGTCGTGCGGTACTACACCGAAGTCCTCGGTGGATGGAGGAACACCCGGTCGGTCACGACGCTGGGCACGCCCTACTCGGGAAGCGTGAAGGCCCTGCGGTTCCTGGCCGGCCGGGCGCGCTGGGTACCCGGACCGCTCAACGAGTGGGTCCACGAGATCTGTTCGACGTACCCCTCGCTGGGGCAGCTGATCCCGACGTACCGGGTGGTGCTCGATCCCGAGGAGGGCAGGACCCAGCTCACCGGTCGAGTGCCGATCGAGGGGATCGACCCCCGGACGATCGAGGATTCGTTCGTCTTCTTCGAAGAGGTCAAGAGGGCTGTCCGGGCCAATGACGAACAGTACGGACGGGACCGCTACGCCCTGCACGCCTTCGGCGGCGACAAGCACCGCACCGATCAGGCGGTGTCCTTCTCCGCCAAGGGAAGGTGGACGTTCCACCCCGACTTCTCGGGATCCGCCGACCCCGACGACAGACTCCTCACGCCCCGTGGGGACGGCACGGTGGCGTCCTTCGCGCAGATCCCGCCCGAGTGGGGCTCCCTGGGCCGTGTGCTGTGGCTGGACAGCAGGCACGCAGACCTCGTCAACGCCGAGGGGGCCGTCGAGCAGCTCAGGCGCATCTGCCACGACATGCCGCTCGCCCGGCTGCTCAGCTCCGACCACCCCGTCGGCGTCGAACTGCCCGACGTCGCCGTGGCGGGCGAGCCGTTCGAGGTGTGGGCGACGGACGCCGACGCCGCCATGCGGCTGCGGGTGCGCCGCGTGGCCGAGGACGGCACGCACGGGGAGGACGTGGAGATGACACCGTGCGGTGACGACGCCTTCCGTGCCGAGCTGCGATCGGGGCCCGGGCGGTGGACGGTGGAGGTCTACTCGCCGACGACCGCGTACGTGTGCCGGGACGTGGTCCTGGTCCTGTGACCGTCCGCCGTCACGAGGGCATCGCCCCCTCAAGGCGCACGAAGTCCCGTGCCGCGGGGCGCGGCGCTGTTCCCGGGAGGAGCCCGTCGCCGTGGCCGAGGGGGCCGTCCGGGTCACGCGGGATCCCCCACGGGGACCGCTGGCCCCTCGGGCGTCCCTGCCCCGCCGGCCAGGCCGGCTATCTCCGCCAGGGACATGTGCAGTTCATCGTGCAGGAACCGCACGATCGTCCAGTGCGGCAGGGCGTCGGCGTCGAAGGGGCCGAACGCGTCCGTGTAGAGGGGGATCCAGCGCAGGGCCTCCTCGGCGGCGGTCTCTCGTCCGGGTGCTTCCTGGTAGGCGTCGTAGGAGACGCTCCGGTGGTGGACGAAGTGACCTCCGGGCAGGCGTCGTTCGCACAGATCCAGGTACTCGCGCGTCTGCAGGATGAGGTAGTGCCATATTTCGTCGACGTCCTGCTCGACGGGGAGGAAGAGGCCGCCGAGCCGGTCGGGGTGGCGGGAGACGAGGTAGAGGTAGCGCAGGCACTCGCGGACCCGGTGTCGCACGACGGCCGCGGACGGGGCGTCCGGCTTGGTCGTGAAGTGACGCACCACCTCCTCGTGCAGAGCCGGGCCGAGCAACTCCTCGGCGGTGGGCGCCGGATCGATGCCCCGATCCGAGGGGGCATGGGCGGCGGACGTGGGCATGGGACTCCTTCGAGGGCCGGCCTCGGGCACGCCGGACCGCCGTGTGTGCGGGGACGGTTCGCACGGGAAGGGCCCGTGCGGCAGGAGCCCGTGCGGACGGGGCGCGACGGGCAGCGGCGTGGTCAGGACGTGGTGGGCAGGGTCAGCCAGGCGTACTTGCCGGAGCGCCCGATGGGGATGGCGGTGCGGTGCTCCAGCCGGCAGGCCCGCCCGGTCAAGGCACTGACGGAGGAGGCCAGTTCGGTCGTCTCGTCGGCCGTGAGCGGTGCGTCGTCGAAGGTCGTGTACGTGAGGCGGCACCGGTCTTCGTCGAGCAGGTGCAGCTGGTGCAGGAAGACGCGGGTGCAGACCCCGGCGATGCGGGTGTCCAGGTCGGCCTGGGAGACGGGGCCCTCGGGGGTGCTCAGCAGTTCCTTCTCGCGCCCGCAGAAGGAGACGATCCCCTCCGGATCGGCGCTGCCGTCGTGCGTGCGGACGCAGTCACCGGACCGGTAGCGGACCAGCGGCATGTAGGGGTTGCGGACGCTGGTGACGATGAGGCCGTGGATGTCACTGCCCGGTTCCACCGGAATCAGCTCTATGCTCATGTCCTGCAGATAGGGCTGGTAGCGGCCTCCTGCGTCGCTGTAGAAGAGGTAACCGAGTTCGGTGCTGCCGAAGAGGTCGACCACCGGGCAGTCGAAGTGGGCGCGCAGGTGGGCGCGGACGTTCAACGGCGTGTACTCGTAGGCGTGCACGATCCCGGTCGGGCGGGGGAAGTCGTCCCACAGGTCCCATGCGGAGACTTTGCGGACCAGGTGCGCCAGGTGGTAGCCGGAACAGTCCAGCAGATAGCCGGCGTCGGGGTGGGCGGTGGCCGCCTCACGGATCTCGGCGAGCATCTGCTCGACCTCGTTGCGGTCCCAGTCGGCCGGGTCGAGGCGACGGTTGAGATACCGCGTGCGGTCGTCGAGCCAGTGTTCACCGGGAGTGGTGCCGGGCTTGCGGGCGTTCACCCGAGCCACGTGCTCGGTGGCGAGGACGGTGGTCAGTGAGACCCGCGGGGCGCCGTTGTGCCACGAGGCGCCGAGATCGGGATGCTCGCTCCACAGGCGGTAGTACGAGTGGAGCAGGAAGTAGGGCGGCCGAATGAGCTGCATGCGGGCGTGATTGGTGCCGGTGGAGAGCACGAATTCGGCTTCTCCCGCCTCCAACGCGCGGGCCAGCTCGGGAGTCATCCAATTGTCGGGGAAACCCCTGGCTATTTCCGACTTCTCCAGGATCGGGAAATGACCGCGTTCGACGGAGGCGCGGTAGATCGGGATGTCGCGCACCCTGTCCAGGACATCGGCACTCGGCAGGCGCTTCACGGGAGTTCTCCGGGGCGGGTCGACGGCAGGCGGAGTGGGCGAGAGCCGTCGACGCGGCGATGGCCGCGTCGACGGCGTGGGCATCATCGGGTCAGGAGATGCAGCCGCTCTTGGGGGCGGCGCTGATGCAGCCGCTCTTGGCGGTGGCGCTGATGCAGCCGTCCTTCGCGGACTGGGCGGAGTTGGCGGCGACCCACTTGTGCCACACGGACTCCTCCGTCATGCGCTTGATGAGCTGGTCCATGGTGAAACCTCCTGCAATCGAAGGGGGCGGATGCACATTCGTCAAGAGATGGTTGTGTGGTGGTCATCCATCGGTATTGAAGGTAAAGAGATGGTCAATCGACCGTCAAGGGTTGGCTTGTCGATTGACCTGAATCGCATGCCCCTTGCGCATGGACTCCGACTTCTTCGTGAATGCCGAAGCGGCGTACCCGCACGGCGCTGCACGGAGTTCGCCACGAGGGCTTGCCGGGAATTGGCCTGCGGTCCCTGAGCGTCGACATGTCGGGTCGGCGCGTCGCCCGCCCGCAGGCCGTTCTCCTGCAAGCCCCGGTGTCCGTCGGTTCAGGCTGCGGTGGTCAGCTTCACCGGCTCGATGCCGGTCGCGCTGTGTCGCTCGGCCCAGCTCTCCAGCGCCGTACGGCAGGCGTGGTCGAGGTGGTGGAGTCCTGACAGGTCGAGTTCGACCGGGCGGTCCTGTGGAAGGGACTCCAGGGCGTCGAGGATCTTCGGCAAGCGGAGGAACGTGGCGTTGCCCGTCAGGTGCGCCTCGATGGGGCCGGTGCCCTTGTCGATGACTTCCAGCTTGACGTGCGAGGCCTCCCAGGCGGTCTTGACGACCGCCAGGGCGAGGCCGATCAGGACGCCCTCGAACATGTTCACCACGACGATCGCGACGGCCGTGACCACCAGGATCACCGCCTCGCCCTTGTGGGCCCGCCACAATGCGGCGCCCTGGCGGAACGGGATCAGCTTCCAGCCCGCGTGCACCAGGATGCCGGCGAGCGCTGGCAGGGGGATCAGCGCCAGGGCGAACGGGAGCGCGGCGGCGAACAGCAACAGCCACAGGCCGTGCAGGACCCGCGACGCCTTGGTCTTCGCACCGGCGTTGACATTGGCGGAGCTGCGGACGATGACCGCGGTCATGGGCAGGGCGCCGAGCAAGCCGCAGAGCGTGTTGCCCGCCCCCTGGGCGACCATCTCTTTGTCGTACTGGGTGCGCGGACCGTCGTGCAGCCGGTCCACGGCCGCCGCGCTGAACAGGCTCTCCGCCGAGGCGATCAGCGCGAACGCGACGATCGTGCCCCAGATGGCGGGGCTGGCCAGTTCACCGAAGGCCTCGGCGCCGGGCAGTTGGATGACACCGAGCAGGCCTTCCACCTCGACGGTGGCGACCGGCAGCCCAAGACCGAGGGCGGCTGCCGTCGCCAGCACCACCGCGGCGAGGGCCCCGGGTACGGACTGCACCCGCTTCGGCAGTTTCTTCCACAGCACGATGACGGCGATCGTGCCCGCGCCGATCGCGAGGGAGGCCAGGGCCTCGGTGCTCCCGAGCGCGTCGGCGAACGCGCGGGGCAGGCCCGTGATCTTTCCGATGCCGGTCTTCGGAGCCTTCAGTCCCGCCGCGGCGTAGATCTGCCCGGCGATGATCACCAGGCCAATGCCACAGAGCATGCCCTCCACGACGGAGACGGATATCGCCCTGAACCAGCGGCCGATCCCGAAGAACCCCATGGCGAGCTGGAGCAGGCCGGCGACCAGCACGATCACGCCGAGCGTGCTCACTCCGAACTCGCTGACCGCCTCGAAGACGATCACGGTCAGACCTGCGGCCGGCCCCGACACCTGGAGACTGCTGCCGGGCATGAGGCCGGTGACGAGACCGCCGACGATGCCCGTGACGAGTCCGAGCTCGGCCGGGACGCCGGAGGCGACCGCCACCCCCACGCACAGGGGCACTGCGACGAGGAAGACGACGATGGAGGCGAGGAAGTCCTGGCGTAAGTGAGGAAACTTGGACAGCACGATGGTCACCTGCTCCCTCAAAGCGTCTCGAACGCGTCGGTTTCCGCGCGGTGTTCGCGCACCAGTCCGGTATGGACCTCGTAGTACCAGCCGTGCAGCCGGAGTTCACCGGCTTGCAGGCGCTGCTCGACGCAGGGGTAGGAGCGCAACCGCAGGAGCTGCGTCAGGACGTGGTTCTGCACGGCCTCGGCGATCGTCGGGTCGGTGAGGTCGGAGCGCCGGAGCTCGTCCGCGGCGTGCGCGAGCCAGTCCCGCACGGCGGGAACGGAGTTCAGGTCGTCGCCGCGCACCACGGCGCCGACCGCGCCGCAGTGGGAGTGGCCGCACACCACGATGTCCTTGGTGCCGAGGACCTCCACGGCGTACTCGATCGTGGCCGCCTCGCCCGTGGGGCCGCCGGAGCTGTAGGGGGGAACGATGTTGCCGGCGGTGCGTAGCTCGAACAGCTCACCGGGCCGGGCGCCCGTGATCAGGGCCGGAACGACCCGGGAGTCGGAGCAGGTGATGAACAGGACCTCGGGGGACTGGCCCGCTGCGAGGCCGGCGAACTCTTCGGGGCGCTGTCCGAAGGTACGCGCGTTGTCGATGAGGGGCTGCATGACGTGGTGATTCCTCCTGGCGCGCCGCAACGGCGCGTCGGGCGTGCGTGACAGAGATGTGGGGGGTTGTTCTGTTCGGTTAGCAGCGGAGCATCTGGAGCGGACCCCGGGAAGGGGCTGTTGATCTGCGCGACGCGCGGCCGTGCGCGGAGCTGGGCAGCAGGACGGCGCAGGGCGGCAATGCGCTCCGGGGCGTCGTGGCTGGCAGCACACCCATCCCTTTCGACAGATTCACGCCTATGGCTCGAATCAATAGATGGTCAATGATTGGTCAAGAACACCATAGGCAAGCAAATTCTTTTATGGGGTTAACTCCGTGGGTCGGTCAGGAAAGAGCCCTGAAAACGAGGGCTGTTTGGCCGGATCCGCATCCGTTGGCCATGGGTCGCCTCGCTCGTTTCTCCGTTTTGTCGACCACCTGTGCGGCGTGGGTGGGGGAGTGGTCTTTTCGCTTTCGGTTGCCCGGTGCCCGCTTTGATGACCGCGTGGACGTCGTGGTGCAGGGTCGGCCGGACGTCATTGCGCCCGGGCGGTCGCCCGGAACCGGGGGCGGCGAGCGGAGCCGGGTGGGCGGCGCGAGGGGCGGCCGGGTCCAGCAGTCGACGGCCTCCGGGGTGGGGAACCGCTGACCTGGTGATGACTTCCCTGACGGCGTCTCAGTCAACCGTGGTGGCGGGGCGGACACGGTCGGGTCCGGTCTCGGCCGCCGTCGAGCGCGCCGCCAGGAAGATCACGTCGGCAAGGGCCTCCTTCCGCCGGGAGACCTGCGCGAGCGCGGACGATGCCGCTTCGTGCCGAGTCGTGCCGGTGCTCCGGGCGCCTCCGGCCTGCCGTCCCGTGCCGTGCAGGTCGGCCGTTCCTCCTACGATGGGTGCCTCGACGAAGGAGTGCAGTGGATTTCGGAGCACCGGTGCCGTCTCGGAGGCTTGGACCGTTCGAGTTGACCGCGGAGGGGGTCGCGGCGCTGCTGGCGCGCTACGAGTTCCACGATGCGGGCATCCGCCGGGTGACGGTCGACCAGGACTTCGGGCGGCAACCGCGGGGGCGGGCCGTGCGGCTGGTGATCGATGCCCGGGTGGTGGGCGAGGCCCTGCGGTGGGAGCCCGTGTGCCTGGACCTGGTCGACGTGAAGCGGTTCCGGATCGACGAGGGCTCCGGGGCTCCCGCAGGGGTGCTCTACGACCCTCCGCAGTTCACCCGGTTCGACGGCCTGATGCAGGTCGACCTGTGCGCCGAGCGCTTCGGGGGCCTTCCTCCCCGCAGCCGGCAGGAGGTCTTCGAGGACTCGGAGTGGGTCTTCGAGGCGGCCGGGGGCACCTGGAGCGCCCTGGAGGCGTGGCCCGCGTGACGCGTGCGGCCCGCGGACCACGGCGCCCTGCCCGGGCTGCTTCCCGCGGAGGGCGACGGGGGCAGGGGCGCTGCGACGGTGGGCGGGCAGCCGGCAGGCCCCGGGGCGGAGGTGCGACGGCGGCTCGCGGGCGACCCGGTGGGGTTCCCGGCCGGCCCCGCGCCGCCCCATGGCGACTGCTCCGGGGTCAGCGCACCCGGAAGTTGGCCATCATGCCCATGGCCGAGTGGTCGAGCATGTGGCAGTGGTACACGTAGTCGCCCCGGTAGCCGTCGAACGTGATGTGCAGCCGCACGGTCTCGCCCGGCATGACCCGCACCGTGTCCTTCAGACCCGCTTCGGCGGGGGCCGGGGGGCGTCCGCCGCGTTCGAGCACGCGGAACTGGACGAGGTGCAGGTGGAAGTTGTGCGGAGCGCGCGTGTTGGCGTTGGTGACGTTCCAGATTTCGGAGGTCCCGAACCCCACGGTGGTGTCGATGCGACCGGGTTCGTAGGTCCGTCCGTTGATGAGTCCACGGGGCTCCGGCCGGCCGTCCTCGTCCATGGCGAGCACGATGTCGCGGGTGACGGTCGGGGTGGGCAGCGCGGTGACCGGCGGCAGGGTGCGCAGCACCCGGGGAACGCTGCTGGGGTCGTCGGCGGTGTGCGTGACGTCGAAGCGGAGCACCTGACCGGTCTGCTCGGGGAGCCCCGGCCCGGTGTTCCCGAGGACCAGTCGAGTGCCGATCGGGTGGCGGGAGAAGTCGATGACCACGTCGGCGCGTTCGCCCGGTGAGAGGGTGAGGACGGGCAGGGCCACGGGACGCTCCAGCAGGCCGCCGTCCGAGGCCACCTGGAGGAGCGGGGTGCCGTCGGAGAGGCTCAGGGAGAAGGTGCGCAGGTTGGCGCCGTTGAGGAGGCGGAAGCGGTACTTGCGCGCCGCGACCTCGAAGTAGGGGGTCACCTTGCCGTTGGCCAGGATGGTGGTGCGGTTCCGGTCGCCCAAGGCGTACGCCAGCTGTCCCTGCTCGTCGAAGCGGGCGTCGCGGATCGTGACGGGGACGTCGTACCGGCCCCGGGGCAGGGGGAGGCGCTCCTCGACCTCGTCCGTCAGCAGATAGGTGCCGGACAGGCCGCGGTAGACGTGTTCGGCCTCCAGGTGGTGGGCGTGGTCGTGGAACCAGAGCGAGGCGTGCGGCTGGCGGTTGGGGTAGACGTAGGTCCGCGAGGTGCCGGGGGCGAAGACGTCCATCGGGTTGCCGTCGCACTCGGGCGGAGCGCTCGCGCCGTGGAGGTGGACGGCGACGGGCCGGTCGAGGTCGTTGTGGTGCCGGACGAGGAGCCGGCGTCCGGAGCGGGCCCGGATCACCGGGCCGGGGAAGTGGCCGTCGTAGGTCAGGACGCGAGTGGCGATGCCCGGGAGGATCTCGGCGGTCGCCCTGCGGACGGTCACCTCGTAGTAGTCCACGCCGCCCGTCGAGGACGTGGGGCGAAGCACGGGCGGGACCGGCATGGCCAGGGCGAAGGCGCCGGGCGCAGCGGCCCGCGTGCGGTGGGGGGCGGCGCGGCGGGGCGGTTCCGCCGCGTGGGCCCGGGCCCCGCCGGGGGCGAGGAACGGCACGGCTGCCGCGGCGAGGGTTCCGCCGAGCACACGGCGACGGCTGATCATCGACTTCCTCCCGGTGGGTGGGCGGCACGTGGCACCGCGGGACCGACCTCCGGCCGACCGGAGGGCACCCCGTGCTCATGGTTCTAGCCGAGAGCGAGGAGGACGGCACACGCGCGGTGGTGCGCACGGGGGCGGGGGAGCCTCCGGCCCGGTCGGCCCGTCCGCCCCGGAGCCCGACGGGCGGGCCGACCGAAGCCCTGCCGCCTGGAAGGCCGAGCCCGCGAGAATCCCGTGGCGGGGTCCCGCCGAAGCGGTGAACCGGCCGGTCCCGGACCGGGGCCCGCTGCGCGGACCGGCCCGGGTGCCCGCAGCCGAAGGCGCGCCGTCCTGCCCGCTCCGGCTTCGGGCGGTGCCCCGTGCTCGGGGGCCACCGGCCGCACGGCCCCGCCCCTTCGTGCAGAGGGGCGGGCGGGTGCCCGGTCAGCCGGCTTCCGTCGTCCCCGCAGCCTGACCGGCCTCGTCCCAGACGACCTCCAGGACCCGGTCCACCGCATCGCGCTCGATCGGACCGAACACGTGCGGGAAGAGCGTCCCCTCCGGTACGCCCGGCGGAGGGGACGGCACGGCCGCCTCCCACTCCGTCCTGGCGTCGATCCGGTCCTCGTCGAGGACGAGCACCAGGAGCGGTCGGGAGGCGGTGCGGTAGAAGGCGTTGACGACGGCGAGCGTCGTCGGCTCGTCGGGCGAGCAGTGGACGAAACCCTCCTCCGCCAAGGACACCGGGGCGTACGGCTCCTCCGGCCGGGCAGACCAGTCGGCGGGCGTGACAACGTGGTAGATCATGGTGGGGTTTATAGCAGGAGCGGTGCGGCGGCAACGCGCCCGCCGTCCGCGGCCGGCCCGTACCCGCCCACCCGTACCCGCCCGCCCGTACCCACCCACCCGTGGACCACCCGCCCGTGGACCACCGTCCTCGCCCCCGCCCCGGTTTTCGCCGCGAGCGGCGCCAAGGAAGCTACTCGCTGGTACGGTCCCTGCCCTGGCCGGTGCTCCACCCGGGAGCGGTCGGCGTCAGGAGGGGCGGGCCATGGCGTGGCGGACGGACGGGATGCTTCCCGCGGGACTTGCCGAGGCGATACGGGGGACGGCCGAGGACATCGCAACGGTGCTGCGCACGGCACCGGAGCCCGGGGGCGCCGGTCGGCTGCCCGTGCCCCGGTCCCTCTGGACCGTTGGAGAATCCGCCGCCCATCTGGCACTCGCGAACGCCCTCATGGCCGATCTGGCCGCAGGCCACGAGCGCCCCTACGGCGACGGCACCCCCGGCAGCCTGGCCGAGGCCAATGAACGTGCCCTCGCCGGGTTCGCAGAGCGCGCTCCCGGCCCCCTCGCCGAGATGATCACGGCGCAGGCCGCGGAGTTCCTCCGCCGGGTCGAGGGGCGCGACCCGGACGGGTTCCTCGACACCCCGCTGGGTCCCATGACCCCGGCCGTCCTCGGTTCCTACCTGCTGACCCACATGCTCGGCCACGGCTACGACCTGGCGCTCGCCCTGGGGCGCCCCCACATGCTCGATGCCGACCGGGTCGTGCTGACCCTGCCGTTCATGCGGGAGGTGATGCCCCGCGTGGCCGTTCCGGTCGTCATCGCCGGGTTGACCGCGACCTTCGCGGTACGGCTCCGCGGCGGACCGGGGTTCGGAGTCACCGTCACCGACGGCCTGCTCCGGGTCGACCACGAGCTGCCGGACCGTCCCGACTGCACGATCCTCATCGAGCCCGTGGCCTTCCTCCTGCTCGGTCTCGGGCGGGTCGACCCGTGGCCGGTGATCTTCCGCGGCAGGGCGCTCGGCTGGGGCCGCAGGCCTTGGCTCGCCCCCCGCTTCCCCCGTCTCTTCCGTGCGCCGTAGATCCCGTTCCCCCGCGCGCTTCCGCCCCCGACGGTGGATCCTGGAGGTGTGGAAGGGGTCGCGCCCCGGTTCCGCGCGGCCCGTCGACGGGAGGAGGCGGACCATGACCCGCACACAGGAGTGGACGGTCGGCCTGGAACTGGTCGAGGAGGACGGCAGGACGAAGGCCGAGGCCCGGCTGACTACGGGCACCTCGACCCTCACGGGCCACGGCTCCGCCCGCTGCAACCCGGCGGACGTGGACGTGCCGGTGATCGGCGACGAACTCGCCGCGAGCAGGGCGATGAAGGACTTGGCGGGCAAGCTCATGCGGGAGGCCAACCGCGAGATGGAGGCCGTGGGGGCCGGGACCCTACCCCAGCGCACCGGCCCCGGGTACGGATGGCCGGAGGCGGTCTCCTGACCGCACCGCCACCCGTGTCGGGAGCCCGACGGGGAGAGCCGTGAGGCGGTGACCCTCCGCCGCACCCTCCCTGCGGCTCCCGACGGGTCCTACGGGCGTGCTCCGGAGGAAGGGGCCTGGGGGATATCCGCGGCCGGGCTTTCACCGGCCCGTCGTCGTCCGCGCGGTGCCGTGAGCCCATCCGCGGTGAAACGTCCTTCCCCGCCTGCCTACTGCTCCGGGATGTCGTCCTCCTGCCCGTATGCCAACCGGTCCACGACCTCCACCACTCCCTCGACCGTCTCGCACAGGCGGACCAGGGTCGGGCCGAGGTCCGGGCGCTCCAGCGTGCCGCTCAGCGTCACCCGGCCCTCGTCGACGTCGATGTGCACGGCCGAGGGCGAGAGGTGCAGGATGCGGACGAACACGTCCTCGCGGATCTCTTCCTGGATCGAACGGTCCCTCCGCAGGAACATCCTGAGCAGGTCGCTCCGACTCAGCACCCCGATGAGCCGGCCCTGCGCGTCCACGACCGGCAACCGCTTCACCCGGTGCCGTTCCATCAGGCGGGCCGCCTCGATCGCCGTCCAGGAAGGGCGGGCCGTCACGACCGGGCTCGACATCATGCCCTCGGCGGTGCTCGACCCCCCCTTCGTCGTGTGCCGCCGCAAGAGATCGGCCTCGGAGACGACGCCCACGGGCCGGTCCTCCTCGTCGACCACCGGGACGGCGGTGACACCGTACTCGTCGAGGAGCCGCGCGATCTCCTTGAACGACGTCCCGCGCTGTACCGCGACTGCGGTGGGCGTCATCAGATCGGCGACACTGCGGTGCCTCATCGTCCGTTCCGTCCCTTCTGCGTTCCGGGTTCCATGGTCCCCCACCGGGAGACCTCCTGGCGCGAGGGGGCGTCGGCCATGCCCCGGGGGCGGACCGGACATGGCCGGAAGCGGGGCGCGACAAGGGCTTGTGGGCGTGACACGCCCGTGGTTACCTCCGGTAAGTCTTTGTTGCGTCACGGAAGAAGGACCCCATGCCCTCTCCTCGCACGTCCGGGACCCGTCGCTGTCTCGGGGCCTTCGCGGCAGCACTGGCCCTCGTCGCCGCGTCCGCCGGGGCGGGTGCGGCCGTCGTGCCGGACGCCGTCCCCTCCCCGGCAGACCTCCGGCAGGTCATGTTCGTCGGCAACAACTGGGACGGCACGGCCGACGTCATCGCCGACCGGGGCGACCTCCACCGCATCGGCCGGGTCAACGTGATCCCCGACAAGGCGGAGCGCCTGCGCGAGATCCGTCTGAACCCGGTCAGACTCGCCTTCTTCCTGGGCATCCGCAGCGGGCCGGGGGAGGGGCACGACCAGTTCGTCGACGACATGTACGCGACTCCCGACGGTTCCGCCATGGTCGTCTCCCGCCCCAGCTTCGCCGACGTCGTCTCCGTCGACCTCCGGACCGGGCGGATCAACTGGCGCTTCCCCGTGTCCGGTTACCGCGCCGACCACATGGCGGTCTCGCCCGACGGCACCCGGGTCGCGGTCTCCGCCTCCACCGCGAACACCGTCCACGTCCTGGACGTCGCCACGGGGCGCCAGCTCGGCTCCTTCAAGACCGGCGACAAGCCCCACGAGAACGTCTTCACCTCCGACGGCCTGTTGTGGAACATGTCGATCGGAGAGGTCACCACGGCCCTCGACGCCCCCTGGCTCGACTGGACCAAGGGCGACCGGAAGATCACCGTCGTCGACGCGCGCACCTTCGAGACCGTCCGCGTCATCGACATGCGCCCCCGCCTCGACGCCTTCGGGCGCGGGGACCTCTCCGACGCCGTCCGGCCGCTCGTCTTCACCCCCGACGAGAAGAAGGTCTACTTCCAGGTCTCCTTCCTCAACGGATTCCTCGAGTACGACGTGGACGCCGATCGCATCACCCGGCTCAAGAACCTCCCGGGCAGCCCGACGACCGACCCCGACCGCACCACCTGGGTCAACGACTCCCGTCACCACGGCCTCTCCGTCAGTCCGACCGGAGACAAGCTCTGCGTCGCCGGGACGATGGACGACTACGCCACCGTGGTCGATCGCGCCAGCCTCCAGGAGGGGCCGCTCGTCCCGGCCGCCAAGCCGTACTGGGCAACGGTCAGCGGCGACGGCCGGTCCTGCGTCATCTCCGAGAGCGGTGCCGACCGGGTCACGGCCATCGACTTCGCCACCGGCCGGCGGGTGGCGAGCGTCGAGGTCGGTGACCACCCCCAGCGGGTCCGGCTCGCTCGTGTGCCCGCCGACTGGACCGGTCCCTCCGCCGGCTGACGGACCCCACCCACCCGAACCCCCATCCGAAGGACACCGTGAAGAGGACACTCCTGGGGGCCGCGCTCGCCGCGGCCCTCCTGGCCGCCGGAACCACGGCGGCACCCGCAGCCCCCGCCTCCGGGGAAGCGCCGGTCACCCCGGCCCTCGCCGACACCTGGCAGCCCCCGCTCCGCACCCAGGGGCGCTACGTCATCGACGCGAACGGCGACCGGTTCAAACTCAAGTCGGCCAACTGGCAGGGCGCGCAGGGCTCCTGGGACGGCTCGGGTGACCGCACCGACCCCGCCCGCCACCACGACGGCGAGAAGTCCGACCAGCTCCCCCTCGGCCTCGACCGCGCTTCCCTCTCCGACGTCCTCGCCGACTTCCACGCCCTCGGCATCAACAGCATCCGCCTGCCGTTCTCCAACGAGATGCTGCACGACCAGCGCCCCGTTCCCGACGCGACAGTCGCGGCCAACCCGCAGTTGCGCGGCAAGACCCCGCTCCAGGCCTTCGACGCGGTCATCGCGGCGACCACCGCCGAGGGCTTCGCCGTCATCCTCAACGACCACACCAACACGTCCCGTTGGTGCTGCGCCCTGGACGGCAACGAGCGCTGGAACACCAGCCAGTCCACCGCCCAGTGGGAGGACGACTGGCTGTTCCTCGCCACACGCTACAAGGACAACAAGCGGGTCGTCGGCGCCGACCTCTACAACGAGGTCCGACGCACCATCACCGATGACGCCAACTGGGGCTGGGGCGACGGGCACGACTGGTGGACGGCCACCCAGCGCCTCGGCGACCGCCTCCTCACCGAGGCCAACCCCGACCTCCTGGTCATCGTCGAGGGCATCAACTGGCAGGGCATTCCCGCCGACGGGTTCTTCCACTGGCGGCCGACCCTCGAACCCGCCCGCACGCTCTCGCACACCCTCGTCGCCTCGAACAAGCTCGTCTACTCGGCGCACTTCTACGGCTACACGGGCCCGCAGCACACCGGCGCCACCGGCACCGGCGAGACCCATGACTGGCGCTATCAGGAGTTCTCCCGCGACGAGCTCTTCGAGACCCTGCGCCGTCAGGCGTTCTTCGTCGCCGCCGACACCGGCCGGCACTACACCGCCCCGGTGTGGATCAGCGAGTTCGGCATCGGGGCGGACGAGACGAATCCCCAGGCGCGGGCCTGGTTCGGCCGCTTCGTCGACTACCTGATCGAGAACGACACCGACTTCGCCTACTGGCCCCTCGTCGGCCACACCGGCCACGGGCGCTGGAAGCTCCTCGACTACGACTCCGCAGGCCGGCGCTCCGGCATCCTCGACGGTGACGACTGGCGCGCCCCGGACTGGCGCCGACTCGTCACCGCGCCCGGGCTCACCGGCCCCGTGCCGGCGGCGGACGTCTGGGACATGCTGAACCTCGACCACGCCGACGCGGTGCAGTCGCTCCGCACCCGCTCCCTGGGCGACTGGGACCGCGGTGCCCGCAAGGGCGTCTGTCCCGACGGAGAGCGGCTCATCGGCCTCGCCCACCGCGACGGCCGGGGCCTGTGCACGGATGCCGGAGCCGCCCGGCCCGTCGACGGGGCCGGCGGCTTCACGGTGGTGACCGACGAGCGCCACGTCAGGGAAGGCGACTGGGCCGGGGGCTACACCAAGCTCCAGTGCCCGCGCGACCAGTTCATGACCGGCTACAGCGTGCGCGGGCAGGCCGTCTCCGCCGTCCTCTGCGCCCCCGCCGCCCGCCCCCTGCCGGTGACCGGCCGCACCGTCTGGTTCGACCGCGGCGACGACCGTCCGGCCGGCGAGCCCGGCGGGGAGTTCGCCCCGGGCAACTACAAGGGCCAGTGCGCGGTCGGGGAGTACGCGGCCGGAATCGCCTTCACCGGCGCCTGGGCCAAGGGCAAGACCCCGGACGCGTTGCTCTGCCGCACCCTGTAGCGCCGTTGGACAACGAAGGAGGGGCCTGCCGGATCACGTCCGGCAGGCCCCTCCGTCAGTTTCAGGACCTGGTCACGGAGACCTCGTAGAGGGAGTACCCCCAGCCGGTGGCCCGCTTCACGCCGTGGACCCGCACGTAGCGGGCCGACTGCGAGGCGAACTCGGCGGTGTCGTAGCCGCCGTCACCCGAGTCCGTGGACCACACGTTCCGCCAGTTCGTACCGTCGTCCGACAGTTCGATCCGGTACGCCTGCGCGTAGGCCCGCTCCCAGTCGAGCGTGACCCGCCCGATCCGGCGCACGGAGCCCAGGTCCACCCGGAGCCACTGGTCGTCCGACCATTCGCTGGCCCAGCGGGTGCTCGTGTTGCCGTCGACCGTCAGGCCCGCCGAGAAGTTCACGAAGGGGTTCCACCACTCGGTGCTGGAAGCCGACACCGGCTGCCCCGCCGCCAGGTTCACGCCCGGCTCGTGGTCCTCCGTCCGCTTCCACGTGGTCAGGTACGACTCCGCTCCCCGCGACAGTTCGTCCACGACGCCGGGGCCGCCCGGGCTCAGCCGGATCTGTTCGATCCAGTCCGGCACCAGGCCGTTGTGCGCGGCACCGTCCGTGTTGAGGTCCCAGGTGCGCTCGCCCGTCACCTGGCGGTCGAGCACCGAGCCGCCGTCGAAGCTCCGGAAGGGGTACGTCACGGCGTTCGGGGCGTCGGGGCCGACCGGCCCCGGCCAGCCTCCGACGCCGTTCATGTCCGTGCCGTAGCCGAAGCCGACCCCGTACTTCTTCCGCAGGTCGGCCTTCTGCGCCGCCTCACCGACGAATCCCTCGGCACCGTGCATGTAGGAGGCGGCGAAACCACCGAGGCGGTAGAGCCGTTCGGTCCAGTCCAGGTCCATCCAGCTGTGGCTGGACAGGACGCCCGGGTACTCCTCGGCCTCCAGGATGTCCAGCGCCCGGCCGGCGGCCTTGACGCTCATGTGGTCGAGCTCCAGCATCATGCCGCGGTCGATCATGCCCCGCAGGGCGTGCTCGCCGAGCCTGGTCAGACCCCGGGTGTTGCACCGGGCGTCCGAGGAGTAGGAGGGCACGCTCACCCCCGCCGGCAGCTTCTCGGCCATTGCGGCGGGCGCGGCGGCGAGGCCGATGGGGTTGTCGTGCTGCGGGCCCGTGCACTTCTCCGTGGTCCAGAAGGTGCCCGTGGACAGGAACTGGCCGATGTTGACCGCGACGCCCGTCGTGCCGCTGTCGAAGCGGACGCCGCACAGCGCGTTGTCGAACTTGTGGCAGAGGAACATGCTGCGCACGCCGAGCGCGTACAACTCGTCGAGCCCCTTGTCGATGTCCGCCTGGCTGCACTGGGCGACGTCGAGGATCTGCTTGCAGCCGAAGGGTTCCGAGGTCTCCACGCCGAGGACGACGGCGAGCTTGCCCTGCTCGATGACCGAGCGCGCCTGGTCGGCGCTGGTGACGATCCTGAACCAGCCCTTGCCGGGGCCGCCGTACATCCCGTCGATGTAGTCCTGCATCTCGTAGGTCTTGCGGGCTTCCAGGCGGATCGCGGTCATTTCGTCGCAGCTGCGGTCACGGGGCAGCAGCGAGCAGATCAGGCCGTTCGTCACCAGGTCGTTGACGAGGACGCGCTGGCCGCCGCGCCAGGCGCGCTCGACCCAGGCGTAGTAGTTCTGCTGGTGGCTCAGCGAGTTGTTGGCCGGCCAGTCCTTGAAGGTGGGCCAGCCGACCGGGTCGTGCTTCCCGTTGTCGCCGCCCGTGAGGTGCTCGAAGAGCGCCCCGGAGCCGTCCGGGTAGTGCTCGGGGCAGTCCTTGAGGGCATCGGCGACGCCCTCCGTGGAGAACGGCTTGCCGCAGATCATGCGACCGCCGAAGCCCTCGTTGGACATCAGGTGGTTGTGCGCGTCCACGAAGCCGCGCACCTTGCCCTGGGCGTCCGTGCCCTTGAAGGGCGCACCGGTGACGTTGATCTGGGAATCGGCCGCGGGGCGGGAGGCGGGCTCCCACCACGAACCGGAGGTGTCCGCGGCGGGGACCGGGGCGGAGCCGAACAGCACGGTCGCCAGGGCGATGAGCAGTGCAAGGAGGGCGGATCTTCCGCCGGTCCCGCGAGAAGTGGATCGAGTCATGGTCAGCAATGCCTCCGGACGGTGGGGGTGTACCGGGCGCCCCGAGGATCGCGGTGTTGGGGGAGTGAGTCAAGAGTCCGGGTCAAATGACCTGTTGATTGCTCCTGCGGTGCGCGCGAGCCGTCAACCCTCAATCATGGAAACGAGTTGACGTGACATCAGATCAAGATGGTCGGTTGCCACTCGTCCGTCCCCGAGGACGAGGAACTGCAGGGTGAGCCCGTCGATGGCCGCCGCCAGATAGCGCGCGATCATCTCCACCGGCACCCGCGGTTCGAGCCCCCGGATCTCGCGGACCTGCTCGATCAGGGCCGACGCCGATGCCACGTACTGCTCGTACTGGGCGCGGGCCAGGTGCTCGAAGCCCGGCTCCCGCAGCGCGTACTGGGTCAGGTCGTACGTCAGCATGTGCTCGCCGGGACGGGCCGTGACGTGGTCCCAGTACGTCTGCAGCGCGCCCCGCACGGTCTCCTGCAGGGTCGCTCCCGGCTCGACCGCGGACATCACGCGCGCCACGTAGTTGCCGGTGATCGTCTCGATCGCCGCCTCCAGCAGCGCCTGCTTGGAGTCGAAGCAGTAGTGGAAGACGCTCAGCGACACCCCCGCCTCGGCGCAGATCGACCGAGTGGTCGTCCGGGCGACCCCGTCCCTGGTCATCGCCCTGATCGCCGCCTCGACCAGCTGCCTGCGTCGTTCCGCCGACGGCATCCGTGCCATGGTTCCTCCTCGCGTCCGGCGCAAGGGTAACCGCAGCCCCGACGCGGGTCGGGGTGCGGTTCGCCCCGTGCCGGGAGCCGCCTCGGAGGGCGGGGCGAAGGCGGCCGTGCCGCCGGGTGCCCGGGCCGCCGGGTGCCGTGCCGTGCACCCGGGTGGGCTCAGTCCCGTTCGTCGACTTCCGGCGCCAGGACCTTGCGCAGCGCCGCCACCGCGTGGGCCCGGTGCTGGTCGAGCCGGTGCACCGCGGCGTCCTCGTCGCCGCGGCCGAGCGCGGAGATCACGGCGCGGTGCTCTTCCACGGCCTGCTGGCGATGCGGTGGCTCGGTGTAGTAGAGCGAGCGGTAGGCGTCGGTGGCGTCCCACAGGGAGGTGATGAGGCGGATCAGGCGCGGCATTCCGGACGCCTCGATCAGAGTGAAGTGGAAGAGCCTGTTCGCCTCGGCCATGGCGGCCACGTCCCCTTCCTCGGCGGCCCGCTCCACCTGCTGTTGGATGCGTTCGAGCGCGCCGACCGTGCCCTCCGGCATCCGCCGCACGGCGGTGCGCACGGCCTCGGTCTCCAGGAGCTCCCGGATCCGGTAGATCTCCTCCAGGTCCTCGACCGAAAGCTCCGCGACGAAGTAGCCCCGGTGGACGTGATGGACGACCAGTCCCTCGGCCTCCAGGGCCTTCAGGGCCTCGCGGAGCGGCACCCGGCTCACCTCGAACCGGGCCGCCAGGGCTTCCTGACGGATCGGGTCGCCGGGCTTGAGGTCCCCGCTGGTGATGGCGCGCCGCAGTTCCTCCAGGACGAACTGCTGGACGGTCTGGGGCCGCCGCTTCCGGACCGCGCTGCTCATCGCCTGTGACCTTCCGTTCCTTCGTGGTGCCGCCGGAGGGCCTCGCCTCCGGTGCCGACCATCTTCCTATGCGTCGCGTTCCGCCGCCGAACCCCCGCGGACGCCCCTGCCCAACCCTGCGAGCAGGTCGTCCGTGTGCTCGCCCAGGCGCGGGGGAGCGGTGCGGTAGGAGGGCGGGGTCGCGTCGAGGCCGATCGGGTTGGCGACCTGGCCGGGGCCGGCCGCGGACTCCGGCACGCGTGCGGAGAGCCCGAGCCGGTCGGCGAGGTCGAAGGCGGCTGCCAGGTCGTTGATGGGGCCACAGGGCACGCCGGCCGCGGTGAGCTCCTCGAACCACGCATCGGCGGTGCGGGTGCCGAGCGGCCCGGCGAGGGCTTCGAGCAGCTCCTCGCGGTGGGCGACCCGGGCCGTGTTGGTCGCGAAGCGGGGGTCCGCGGCCAGTTCCGGCAGTTCGAGCCGCTCGCACAGGATCCGGAACTGCCGGTCGTTGCCCACGGCGAGGACCAGTGGTCGGTCCCGGGCTTCGAAGACCTCGTAGGGGGTGATGCTCGGGTGCCTGTTCCCCATGGCGCGCGGTACCACCCCGGCGCCGAGGTGGGCGGCGGCCTGGTTGGTGAGCGCCGAGAGGAGGGAGGACAGCAGGGAGACCTCGACGCGTTGGCCCTCGCCGGTCCGCTCCCGGTGCCGCAGGGCGGCGAGGACGCCGAGGCCCGCGTGGAGACCGGTGATCACGTCGACCAGGGCGACGCCCGTCTTCGTGCCCGGTCCGCCCGGTTCGCCCGTGACGCTCATCAGGCCGCCCACGGCCTGGACGAGCAGGTCGTAGCCCGGCAGTCGGGCGCCCTCCGCGGAGCCGAAGCCGGTCACCGAGCAGTAGACGAGCCCGGGATTGGCCGCCCGCACCTCTTCGTACCCCAGGCCGAGCTTCTCCATGGTGCCGGGGCGGAAGTTTTCGACGAGGACGTCCGCCCGGTCCACGATCGCACGTGCTGCGGCCAGGTCCTCGGGGTCCGTGAGGTCCAGTGCGACGGAGCGCTTGTTGCGGTTCACGCCGAGGAAGTAGGTGGCTTCGCCGGCGGCGAAGGGCGGTCCCCATGCGCGCGTGTCGTCGCCGGAGCCGGGCCGCTCGATCTTGATCACGTCCGCGCCCAGGTCGGCGAGGAGCATGGTCATGTACGGTCCGGCGAGCACCCGGCCGAAGTCGGCAACGACGATTCCGGACAGGGCGCCGTCCCTCGGCGGATTCCCCGGTGTGCCCGGTTGGTCTGCGTGCATTCCGCGGCTCCTCGCCCTGGTCGGCGGAAACTGAATCGTGAAGTGGGCCCCACGTGGGGTCCGTGTGGGGGAGGGCCGGATCCCACGGACCGAAGATGGGATCCAATCGGACCGTACGGCTCGGGTGTCGGATTTTCAATACTGGATCCAATATCCGATCTACGGCTACGCTTCGGCTCGCCGAGTTGCCACAGTCGTCAGGAGGCCGTCCGTGAAGTCGCCGTCCACCCCCGTCCACCCGCTCGACCTGCTCGCCATCGACGGACTGCTGACCGAGGAGGAGCGGGAGATCCGCAACACCGTCCGCGCCGTCGCCGACCGCGAGCTCCGGCCGTACGTCGCGGACTGGTTCGAGAAGGGCGAGATCCCCGCCCGCGAACTCGCCCGCACCCTCGGTGGCGTCGGTGTGCTCGGCATGCACCTGGAGGGCTACGGCTGTGCGGGCACCAACTCCGTCGCGTACGGCCTCGCCTGCATGGAGTTGGAAGCCGTTGATTCCGGGCTGCGCTCCCTCGTCTCCGTACAGGGCTCCCTCGCCATGTACGCGATCTGGAAGTACGGATCCGAGGAGCAGAAGCAGCAGTGGCTGCCGGGGATGGCGGCGGGCGAGTCCATCGGCTGCTTCGGCCTCACCGAGCCGGACGCCGGATCGGACCCCGGCGCCATGCGGACCAACGCCAAGCGGGACGGCTCCGACTGGGTGCTCAACGGCACCAAGATGTGGATCACCAACGGCTCGGTGGCCGACGTCGCCGTCGTCTGGGCCCGGACCGAGGACGGCGTCCGCGGTTTCGTCGTCCCCGCCGGCACCCCGGGCTTCAGCGCTCCCGAGATCAAGATGAAGCTCTCGCTGCGGGCGAGCGTCACCAGCGAGCTGGTCCTCGAGGACGTGCGGCTCCCCGCCGACGCGGTGCTGCCGGACGCCCGGGGGCTCTCCGGTCCGCTCGGCTGCCTCAACGAAGCCCGCTTCGGCATCGTCTTCGGTGCGCTCGGCGCCGCCCGCGACTGCTTGGAGACGGCGATCTCCTACGCCAAGGACCGGACCGTCTTCGCCCGCTCCCTCGCCTCGTACCAACTCACGCAGCAGAAGCTCGCCGACATGGCCGTCGAGCTCGGCAAGGGCATGCTCCTCGCCCTGCACCTCGGCCGGCTCAAGGACGCCGGCGCGCTCACCTCCGACCAGGTCAGCGTGGGCAAGCTGAACAACGTGCGCGAGGCCATCGCGATCGCCCGCGAGTGCCGCACGATCCTGGGCGCCAACGGCATCACCCTGGAGTACCCGGTGCTGCGCCACGCGAACAACCTGGAGTCGGTGCTCACCTACGAGGGGACCAGCGAGGTCCACTCCCTGGTCATCGGCAAGGCGCTCACCGGCGAGCAGGCCTTCCGCTGAGCACAGGGAGGTGGACCGGGTGCCTCAGCCCGCCGTCACCCGTCCCACGAAGGCGTCCAGGTTGCCCGTCAGGCGGGCGACCCGCTCGTCGAGGGTGAGGGACTCCTCGTGGCGTCCGGCGCGCAACTTCGGCTGTCGCCTGCCCCGGACGTAGAGGGAACAGGCGAGGTCGGCGCAGAGGTAGATGCCGACCGTGTTCCCCTCGCGACCACGGCTGCCGGCCAGGGGCGCCACCAGGAGCGTGACGCCGGAGGACGCGTGTCCGGTCAGGCAGACCTGGCACAGGCTCGACTTCACGGCGCTGGTCCGACCGGTCGCCGGGACCCGCAGGGTCACGCCGAGCGGTCCGTCCGCGCGCGGCACCACCAGGTGCGCGCGCAGCGGCGCACCCGGGTCCACCCAGCCGAGGAAGTCCAGGTCGTCCCAGGGCAGTCCGGCGAAGTCCAGGGGGAGCTTGAGACGCGACGCTTCGCCCTTGGTGCAGTTCACGAAGGACGCGCGGATCTGTCTGTCGGTCAGTGGTTCCACTCGGTGGACCGTACAGGGACCTCCGGGGACGGGCACCCCAATAAAAGGGGTGCCGGCCGGAGGTCCCTCAGCGGCTCAGGACGGGGGCGGTGGTGACAGCGGTGAGACCGGGGCGGCCGGGGAGACGGCCGCGGACTGGTTGGTCGTCTGCCCCGCGGGCTGCTTCGAGGTCTGCCCCGGGGAACTCGCCGGACCGTTCGACGCGGGCCCCGATGCGGGGCTCGACGACCCGGTCGACGGCGAGGTGTCCGTGGGGCCGGGGGTGTCGGACGGTGAGGTCGACGGAGGGGCCGATGGAGACGTCGAAGCGGAGGGGGAGCGCGTCGAGGGGCACGGCGACGGGGTGACGCCGTTGCTCGGCGTCGGGGTTTCCGTACCCGTCACCGTGACGCAGGGCACCGGTGACGACGGAGACGTCGACGGGGACGACGTGGACGCGGACGGAGAGGAGGGGGAGACCGTGGGCGGCGGGGGCGGAGTGGTCGGCTTGTCCTGCTTGCCGGTGTCCCCGTGCTTCCGCGCGAACCAGTCGCCGTCCTGGGGGTCGTACACCACGAACACGTTCACGACCGTCACCGAGGGGGCCACCACGACCACCTGCTGCGAGTCGTACCCCTGCCACGGCGTGCCGGTGGTGCGCGGAGCCTTCTGCGCCACCGGGGTGGTCAGGGGATTGCCGCAGGCGCAGCGCACCCGGGGCACCCCGCGGTCGTCGACCATGACGGCCGTTCCGGCCTGGAGCACCGACTGGTAGGTGGTGGCCGCGCCGTCCCGGAAGCCGTGGTTCGTCACCCTGGTGTCGACGCGGAGCTGGAGCGGGGTCAGGGAGCGGAGGTAGGCGGGCACCTCGTTCGGGTCGATGCCGACGACCGAGGCGAAGGCCGCGTTCTTCGTGGGTTCGTCGGAGAGGTAACGCACCTGCTGTTCCACGTCGCAACTGGCCACCGACTGCGTCCCGCCGTAGAGGCCCGGGGTCGACCCCGACATCTCGGGCACGGCCGAGGAGGTGCGGGGCGGCAGCGAGGCCGGCGAGGCGGAACCGGTGTCGTTCTGTGCCGTCGACCGGGTGAACGGGTCGGGGCCGGTGGCGGAGGCGTTCTGGAGGAAGACCTCGCCGCCGCCCGCGCCCGCCGTGTCGCCCTTGTCTCCCGGGCGGTTGGTGAGGACGACGGCGAGTGCCGCAGCCGCCACCAGCACGGCGGTGACCGAGGCGACCTTCGGGACCGAGCGCCACCAGGGGCCGCCGCCCTTGCCGCCGCCCGGTCCGGATCCGCCGTCCCCGCCGGATCCGCCGCCACCGGACGAACCGCCGCCGCCGGAGCCGCCGCCCGAACCGCCGTGGGGCGGCTCGGGCGGCGACGGAGGGCCGGCGCTGCCGGGGCGGGTGTTCGGGCCGGAGAGGGGGCCCGAGGGAGGACCTGAGGGAGGTACCGACGGGGGGCCGGACGGCGGGTGGGAAGTCACTTTTTTCCCTTTCTTCCGTTCCGCGCCCATTGTGTGCGCGGAACGGTACCCGCACGCAAGCGGAAGGCGCTCCGCCCGCAAGCGCACGCCCTCCGCCCGCAAGCGGACGCCCGCCACCGGTACTAGCGTGGGCAGGGTGAGCAGTGGGCTCCCCAACCCAGCGCGGACCGCCGCGCCCCCGACCGGTCACCACGCCCGCGTCCTCCTCCAGGCCCTGGCCGCCGTGGCCGCCGGGTACGTCGCGATGGGCGTCTTCGCCGGGCTCGGCCTCTGGGCCGCGGGCGCCGCCGACCTGCCGGGCGGCTTCGCCGCCGTCCTCGCCGCGGTCGTCGTCATGGCCTCGGGGGGCAAGGTCGAACTCTCCGGCGACGCCGGAGCCCTCGCCGGCACCCAGGCAGAACTGACCGCCATGCCCCTCACCGTCACCCTGATGGGTGCACTGGTCACCGGCTACTGCTTCCTGCGCCCCCTGCGCCACCACGCGGTGGCCCCGGCCCGCGAACTCCTCCTCCGCGCCGTGAGCGTCGTCGTCCTCTGGCTGGCCGCCCTCGCCGGCCTCTCTGCCCTCGCCCGCCACGACTTCCCCCTCACCCTCGGGGGCAACACCACCGAAGGGACCCTGATGGATCTCTTCGGCAGTCTCCTCGACGCCGCCGATCCCACCGTCGGCTTCCGCACCGACCTCGGCCCCACCCTCTTCTACGGGCTCCTCTGGATCCTGGGGGTCCTCGCCCTCGCCCTCCTCGTCTCCCGCAGGACCCCCCTGCCGTCCCGGCTCGTCCGCTACCAGGGACCCGTCCGGCCCGCGGCCTTCGCGATGCTCTTCCTGCTCCTCGCGTACGTCCTCGTGGGCCTGGTCATCGGCATCGTCGTCGCGGCGACCAAGGGCCACCCGGCGGACACCTTCGCCGTCCTCCTCCTCGGCCTCCCCAACATCACCTGGCTCGCGCTCGGCGTGGGCATCGGCGGCTCCTGGGAGGGCAGCGCGGACGGTCCCTTCGGCCTTCCCATGCCCCAGGTCCTCGACGCCGTCCTGCGCGGTGGGGGCGACACCCCGGACCTCTCGACCGTCGACCTGTCCTCGCTCGCCGCACAGGACGCCCGCGCCTGGTGGCTGTTGCCCGCCGCCGCCCTCCTGGTGCTCGCCGCCGCCTTCGTGGCGGCCGTCCGCTCCCCGGCCCGGACGTCCCCCTGGCAGCACGCCCTGCACCTGGGCATCGCCTTCGCGCTCACCATGTTGGTCGCGGCGCCCGTCACCCTGGTCGAGGCCCGCTTCGGCCTCTCGATCCTCGGCATCGGCGACCTCGACGCGCTGGGCGGTCAGGTGTTGCTGCGCCCGCACGTCTGGAGGACCGCCGGATTCGCACTCCTCTGGGGCCTGTTCTTCGGCTTCCTCGGTGCGCTGCTCGCGTCCCGGGTCCGCCGCACGGGCGAGGTCGAGGAGTCCGGGCCACAGCAGTGACGTCCTGTGCCGGTGGTCCGCCGTCGGAATCCTGCCCGAGCCCTTCTGCCGGGGGGGCTGGCGCGGCGTCGCGGTCCGACGTCGGTGCCGTGGCCGCCGGCCGATGACGAGCGTGTCGCGCCGCAACTTCGGACCCGGCGCGCGAACTCCGTCCCGGCTCCGTTCCACGGGGGACCGTCGAGGCGCCCGGTCAGCCGTCGCCGTTGACGGCAGGGCGGATGCCGACCGTTGACCTCAACTCTGCTTGAGGTTTTAGGGTCCCGGCATGACCATCACGGAGTACTCACAGGACCGGCTAGCCGCCCAGCCCATCGGTTACTGGAGCGGGGCCGCCAACGAGATCGTCCTCGGCAGCATCCGTGCCGCCCTCGCCGAGGAGCGGCTCACACAACCGCACTGGTGGATCCTCAACCACGTCGCCGGTGCCCCCGAGCAGTGGACCCGCGCCTCCCTCACCGACAAGCTCGCCCCCTTCGACCGCCAGGAGACCGACTTCGGGGCCGTCCACGCCGACCTCGCCTCCCGCGGCTGGATGGCGGAGCCGGGGGGTCGCCTCACCCTCACCGAAGCCGGCGAAGAGGGGCGACAGCGCGCAAGGGCACGCGTCCTCAAGGTCCACGAGCAGATCCACGACGGAGTGGAGACCGCCGACTACGTCACCACCCTGAACGTGCTCCGCCGGATGATCGTCAACCTCGGAGGCAGCGGGGACCTTCCTTAGGACCTGCGGTCGATCGTGCTCCCAGCCGGCCGGCGGCGGCTGTCGTTGTGGTGCGGGGCATTGCGGGGCGGCGGAGAGGCACAGCCGCGTCCAACGCCCCCGGACTGAGCTCCGGCGGCCTGAACGTCCGTGGGGGCACCAAGACCTCGACGGCCACCCCACCGGCCTCCACCCGTGGGCCCCGACGACCCGCCTCGGGACCCACCCGGCCCACCCGACGACCACCACCGACTGCACGTCCTAACCGAGCTCGCGGAAGACCGGCCGGGCCCATGCCGGCGGCTCGGGCGGGGCGCCGGGCTGGCGAGGCTCCTGGGGGACCACCTGCCCGACCTCGCCCGCGCCGGTCAGCGCGGCACGCAGCCCGGAGACGAACTCCAGGCACGTCCCGTACCGTTCCTCCGGCGTCTTCGACAGGGCCTTGGCGAACACCGAGTCCGCCGCCTCCGGGAGCCCCGGGCGTACCTCCGACAGCGGTGGCGGAGGGTCGTACTGTTGCGCCCACAGCACCGCCCAGTCCGTCTCGCGGCGGAACGGCGGCGCCCCCACCAGCATCTCGAACACCACGCACGCCAGGCCGTACACATCGCACCGGCCGTCGACCGGCTTGCCCGAGATCTGCTCGGGCGCCACGTAGTCCAGCGTCCCGACGAACTCGCCCACCGTCGTGAAGCCCGTCAGCGACAGGGACTTCTTCGTCAGCCCGAAGTCCGTCAGATAGACGTGCTCCGGGTGCTCCCCGTCCGTGCCCTCGGCCACCAGGATGTTGCCCGGCTTCACGTCCCGGTGCACCAGGTCGTGCGCGTGCGCGGCGTCCAGGGCCGAGGCCACCTGTGCCGCGATCCGGACCGTTTTCGCCGGCGGCAGCGGTCCTTCCCGTTCGAGCAGGGCCACCAGGTCCTGCCCCGCCACGTACCGCATGGCGATGTACAGCACGCCCTCCGTCTCGCCCGCCTCGAAGACCGGCACGATGTGCGGATGGTCGATCGAGGCGGCGACCCGCGACTCGTGTGCGAACCGCTTGCGGAAGGTGTCGTTGCGGGCGAGTTCGGGGGCCAACAGCTTCAGCGCCACCGTCCGGTCGAGGCGCAGGTCCCGGGCCCGGTACACGACCGCCATGCCGCCGCGTCCGATCTCGCTCTCCACGCGGTAGCCCGCGATCTCACGCCCCAACAACCCCGAGGGGCGACCCGCGGGGATGTCCGCGTCCTCGTGCGCCCCGTCGGCCGCCATCACGCCTCACCCTCCGTTCCGGGCGGTCGTACGACCTGGGTCGGCGGCGGCCCGGCCGCCACCGACGGGTCCGCCTGTGGCACCACCTGGGTCGGCCGGTACCCGGCCGGCGCCTCGGCGGGTTCCTCCTCGGGCCGCGTCACGCGTACGGTCCCGGGCGAGGGCGCAGCGGCGGAGGGCGGTGTCGAGGCCGCGTACACATGGAGCCCGGCACCGTCGCAGTACACCCAGCGCTCGTGTTCCGCGTCGTACAGCCAGACCGACTCGCCGTCCACGACCATGCCGACCCGCAGCCCGCGGGTCCGCGACCGGAAGGCCTCGCCGTCGAGCCGTCCCGCACCCAACTCCTCCGCCGCCCGGCGGTAACGGCCGAGTGCGTCCTCGGCACGGGCGATCAGCGGGCGGGGGTCGGCGGTCCTGGCGAGGGGGCTGCCGGCGGCCGGGGGATCGTCCGGCACGCTCACGAGGAGCCGCGCGTCGACCCACGCCGTCCAGCCGTTCGAGCACAGCACCCGCCCCCAGTCGCCGGTCCGCTCCGTGAGCCGCACCGGAAGGAAGGCGTCGAGGGGAGTGGTCGGACGCCCCGGGTCGGGCCCCTCCCAGGCGGCGAGCCCGGCACGCGGCACCACATGGGTGGGCCGGAAGTCCGGCAGGTACTCCGGTACGGGAACGTTCACGCGTGCACCTCCGCCTCGGGAACGGTCACCCCTGCACCTCCGTCGGGAAAGCCTCCACGCACTACCTCCGCATGACGACGGGTTCGTGGCGGCGCAGCAGCCGGGCCACGATCAGGCCCAGGACGAGACAGAGCACCACCAGGACGCCCATGTCGATCAGCCAGGCCCCCGCCGTGTGCTCCATCAGCGGGTCGGCCGTCTTCTCGCTCGGCGCGGTCGTCCCGATGTCGATCGTCGCGCCCATCGCCGCGAACGCCCACCGCGAGGGCACCAGCCAGGCCAACTGTTCCAGGACGGGCGTGCCGCGCACGGTGAGCAGCGCTCCGCAGAACACCACCTGCACGATCGCGAGGAGGACGAGCAGCGGCATCGTCACTTCCTCCTTGCTCACCAGCGCGGAGACGAGCAGGCCCAACATCATCGCGGTGAAGGACAGGAGCGCGACCGCGAGGGTGATCTCCAGCAGCGGAGGCATCAGGACGCCCTTGCCGTCGGGCACGTTCAGCGGCACTCCGATCAGCGCCACCAGGGTCAGGACCACCGCCTGGACGACCGTGATGAGGCCGAGCACCACCACCTTGGAGGCGAGGTAGGCCGAGCGGGACAGGCCGACGGCTCTCTCGCGCCGGTAGATCGTGCGCTCCTTGACCAGTTCCCGCACGGCGTTCGCCGCACCCGTGAGGACCCCGCCGACACAGAGGATGAGCAGGACGTTCAGGGTCGACTCGGGGTTGAGGCTCCCTTCGGACAGGGCCCGGGCCATCGCCCCCATCACGAACGGCAATGCGATCATGATGGCCAGGAACGTCCGGTCGGCCGAGAGCGCCGCCGCGTACCGCCGCACGAGCGTCCGCAACTGGGAGCCCCAGCTCTGTGCCTTCTGCGGCGGCGCCGGTGCCCGGCCCCCGCTGTCGACGGGCACCGGGACGTCCGGCCGCGACGTCGCGTCCTCGACGTAGCGGCGGTGGAAGCGGGAGTCCCGGTACTGCCCGGCCCAGTCGCGGTCCCGGTCGGTCTCGAAGGCTTCGAAGGCCTCGGGCCACTGGTCGAACCCGAAGAAGCCGAGGGTGTCGGCGGGCGGTCCGTAGTAGGCGACCCGGCCGCCCGGCGCGAGCACGAGGAGCCGGTCGCACACGTCGAGGCTCAGCACGCTGTGGGTGACCACGACGACGGTGCGTCCGTCGTCCGCGAGCCCGCGCAGCATGTGCATCACCGACCGGTCCATGCCCGGGTCGAGCCCGGAAGTCGGCTCGTCGAGGAAGAGCAAGGAGGGCTTGGTGAGCAGTTCGAGGGCGACGCTCACCCGTTTGCGCTGACCGCCGGAGAGGCTGTGGACCGGCTGCTCGGCGCGTTCCACGAGCCCCAGCTCACGGATCACCTCGTCCACCCTGGCCCGCCGTTCGGCCGGCACGGTGTCCTCGGGGAAGCGCAGCTCGGCGGCGTACCCGAGGGCACGGCGGACGGTGAGTTGCAGGTGCAGGATGTCGTCCTGGGGGACGAGCCCGATGCGCTGGCGCAGCTCGGCGTAGTCGCGGTAGAGGTCGCGCCCGTCGTAGAGGACCGTGCCCCGGTCGGCCGGGCGCTGACCGGTGAGCGCGCCCAGGAGCGTCGACTTCCCGGCACCGGACGGGCCCACGACCGCGAGCAGGCACTTCTGCCCCACCGGGAACGACACCTCGTCCAACAGGGTCTTGCGGCCGTGGTCGACCGTCACCGCGAGCGACTGCACGTCGAGGGACACCTCGCCGGTGTCGGTGAATTCGACGAGTTCTCCACCGATCAGGCAGAACGCACACCGACCGATGCCGACGATGTCCTCCGCCGTCACCCGGGCGTCGACGACGGGGCGGCCGTTGAGGAAGGTGCCGTTGTGGCTGCCCAGGTCGTGGATCCAGTAGGTGCCGTCGGGGTGTGCGCGCAGCTCGGCGTGCCGTCGGGAGACGATGAGGTCGGACACGACCACGTCGTTGTCGGGAGCCCGCCCGATCCGGATGCTGTGCGCGGGCAGCGGCCGTACGGAGGTCGGCTGCCGGAAGGTGCCGGTGGCGGCGGGATGGGAGACGGAGGACGGCCGGGGCGTCCCGCGCCGGGGGGCCTCGGGCCGGAGCACGGGCTCGGACGGGGAGGCCGGCGCTGCTTCGGGCACGGAAGGGAATCCGGGCGGGGAGGCCGGCGCTGCTTCGGGCCGAGCGGGACCTTCGGGCGGGGACGCGGCCTCGGACGGGGGCCGACCTCCTGGTGCGGACTCCGGAGGGAGCGAGGGGGACATCGGGGGAGGGGCCTCCGGTGCCTCCTCCGGCAGGGGCTGCGGCTGCCGTGCCGGGCCGGCCGTCGAGAACACCGCACGGGGGCCCTCGTCGGGGTGCCCGAAGCGCACGACCGTCCCGGGACCCACTTCCCGGGGCCGGGTCAACCGCAGCCCGTCCGCGTACGTGCCGTTCGTGCTGCCCTCGTCCGCCAGGGTCCACTGGTCACCGACGGCGCGGAGCACCGCGTGGTGCCAGGACGCCCGGGCGTCCGCGAGCACGACGTCGCTGGTGGGGTCGCGCCCGATGCGATAGACCCGGCTCGGGCTGATGAGCCTTGCGTCCCCGTCGATCTCAAGGATCAGACCGGGCGCAGCGGGCACGACGGGCCGCTCTGCCATGCGTGAATTTTATCCGCCGGCGCTGGTCGCCGCCCGGGAAGGGGACGCCGGTAAGGTGGGCGTCCGCCGCGCGAGCGGCCCGACCGAGGAGGAAGCACCGGTGCCGAAAGGTGTCACCAGGCGACGGCCCCGCACCCGTGCGGCGCTCCTGAAGGCCGCCCTGGAGACCTTCGCCGAGCACGGTTTCCACGCGACCACCATCGAGCAGGTCTGCGAGCGCGCCGGTTATACGCGTGGTGCCTACTACTCGAACTTCGCCAGCAAGGAAGAGCTCTTCCTCGCCCTCTTCGACGAGCACAGCGAGCGGACCGTGCGCCGCCTCGCCGATGCGATCGACGCGCTGGGCGCCGACGAGTACACCCTGCCCCGGCTCGCGGAACTCGCCGCCCGCGTCGAGCCGGACGAGCGGGACTGGTACCTCGTCACCACCGAGTTCACCCTGCACGCCATTCGGGACCCGCAGGCCGCCTGGGTGCTCGCACGCCACGACGAGCGGCTGCGGGCCGAGATCGCCCGCGGCCTCACGCTGGTCCTGCGCCGGGCTGGACGGGAACTGACCGTGGACGCCGACCGGTTCGCCCGGCTCCTCATCGCCCTGCGCGAAGGGGGCCTCGCGCAGAGCTACGTGGAGCCGACCGAACTGCCGCCCGGCACCCTGGAGCGGCAGTTCCTCGCCCCGCTCCTGGAGGCGTCGACGCGTGAACTTCCCGGGCGCGGTCCCGAGGGTCAGTCGAAGAGGTCGGGGTCGGACGCGGTGATCTGATCCCACAGCGGGCGTGCCTGGAACCAGCCGGCCAGGTGCCCACCGATCTGTCCGCGGGTGACGAGGGCCGTCTCGCGGTCGATGGCGTGGGGGGTGCCCGCCGCCATGGCGAGGAGCTGCGCCTGGCAGGAGCGCTCCATGGTGACGAACCACCAGACGGCCTCGGCGACGGAGCGTCCCACGGTGAGCAGCCCGTGGTTCTTGAGGATGACGGCCTTGTGGTCGCCGAGCGCCTTGGCGACCCGCTGGCCCTCCTCGGTCTCGTTCACCACGCCCCGGTAGTCGTCGTAGATCCCGTGGTCCTCGAAGAACGCGCAGGCGTCCTGGGTGAGGGGGGCGAGCGGGATGCCGAGGCTGGAGAAGGCCTTGCCGTGCAGCGAGTGCGCGTGTGCGGCGGCGACCGCGTCGGGGCGGGCGGCATGGACCTGCGAGTGGATGACGAACGCGGCCCGGTTCACGGGACGGCGTCCTTCGAGGACGGTTCCCTCGTGGTCCACCAGGATCAGGTCCGAGGCCTTGATCAGGTGGAAGCTCATTCCGAACGGGTTGACCCAGAAGGCGTGGGGATCGCCCGGGTCGCGGACGGTGATGTGGCCGGCGACCCCCTCGGAGAATCCGAGCCTCCCGAAGATCCTGAACCCTGCGGCGAGTTGCTCCTTGCGGTAGCGGCGTTCCTCCTCGACGGACTCGAAGGCAGGGGGCAGCGGCAGGACGGCCCCTTCGGGCAACGGTCCGACGGCGGCGGCGAGGGCGGGCGGCACGGTGCTCATGGGCGGCTCCTCGGTGAGCGGGTGCGCGGTGCACGGGGGCGGAGGTCCGCCAAAAGATACATTCATGTATCGGATGCGACAACGGATCCCGAGGGGCGCGGAGGCCGGACCGGCGAAGTCGGCCGCGCTCGGGGTGCGGCGCCGAGGCGTACCGCCGTCCGGTCTTCCGCGCCCGCGGCCGGCGCCCCCGGGCCGGCTCGGGGACCGACCCGCCCCGGCGCGGTCGCCGGGCCGCCCGCCCCGGCCGCCCGCCGGCTCCGTCGGGTCACCCCACCGCCCCGCCCCTGTTGCGCGGACGCCCGGCTCGCGGGAGGTTGCAGACGGGGGCCGTTGGCAGGAGGAGACGCGTCATGGGCATCGCCACCGTGAACCCCGCGACCGGCGAGACGTTGCGGACCTATGAGGCCCACGGGCCCGAGGAGGTCGAGCGGCGCGTCGCTGCCGCACACGAGGCGTACCGCCAGTACCGCACCACCTCCTTCGCCGAACGAGCCCGGCTGATGCGTGCTGCCGCGACCCTCCTCGACGAGGACGCCGAGGACATCGCGCGCACCATGACCACGGAGATGGGCAAGCCGATCTCCGCCTCCCGGGCCGAGGCCGCCAAATGCGCGAAGGCCATGCGCTGGTACGCCGAGCACGCCGAGCAGTTGCTCGCCGACGAGCATCCGGCCGAGAGCGACGTACAGGACTCCGGCGCCGACGTGGCCCGGGTCCACTACCGCCCCCTCGGCCCGATCCTCGCGGTCATGCCCTGGAACTTCCCGCTCTGGCAGGTGATCCGCTTCGCCGCCCCCGCCCTCATGGCCGGCAACACCGGACTGCTCAAGCACGCCTCCAACGTGCCGAGGACCGCGCTCTACCTGGGCGACCTCTTCCGCCGGGCGGGTTTCCCCGAGGGCTGCTTCCAAGCCCTCCTCATCAGGGCCCGTGAGGTGGAGGGCGTCCTCAGGGACCCCCGCGTGGTGGCCGCGACCCTCACCGGCAGCGAACCGGCGGGCCGGGCCGTCGCCGCCGTCGCGGGCGACGAGGTGAAGAAGACCGTCCTGGAACTCGGCGGCAGCGACCCGTTCATCGTCATGCCCTCCGCCGACATCGTCGGGGCCGTGAAGACGGCCGTCACCGCGCGCGTGCAGAACAACGGGCAGTCGTGCATCGCGGCCAAGCGCTTCATCGTCCACCACGACGTCTACGACGACTTCTCGGAACGCTTCACCGCCGCCATGAACGCCCTCACCGTCGGAGACCCCCTCGACGGGGCCACCGACGTCGGCCCGCTCGCCACCGAACAGGGGCGCGCCGACCTGGAGGAGCTCGTCGACGACGCCATGGAGCGCGGTGCCACCGTCCTGTGCGGTGGCCACCGCCCCGAGGAGCCCGAGCTCCGAAACGGCTGGTACTACCGGCCCACCGTGCTCACCGGCATCACCCCCGGGATGCGGATCCACCACGAGGAGGCCTTTGGCCCGGTCGCCACGGTCTATCCGGTCAGCGACATCGAGGAGGCCGTCGCCGTCGCCAACGACTCGCCCTTCGGCCTCAGCTCCAACGTCTGGACGCGTTCCCCGGAGGACCTCGCGTTCTTCGTCCGCGACCTGGAGGCCGGCGGCGTCTTCGTCAACGGAATGACGGCCTCGCACCCGGCGCTCCCCTTCGGCGGGATCAAGCGCTCCGGATACGGTCGGGAGCTCTCCGGTCACGGCATCCGCGAGTTCTGCAACGCGACCACCATCTGGCAGCGCGCCTGACGGCTCCTGCGCCCCTCCGCGTAAGCCCGGGGCCTTCCCCCCTGGCCCCTCTGGCCCCTCTGGAGGCGAGGTCCCTCAGGCCCCCAGGGCTTCCCCTGTCGTCCGGACGGTCCCCAGGACGGGGCCCGTGGTTCCGAGCCCCACAAGGGCGTGTGCCCGGTGAAGGTGCCGCCAGGAGCGCCCCTGCGCGGAGCGAACCGGTCCGGAGCCCCGGCCGGGGCCGCGGAGCGCTCTTCACCCACCGCCGGCGACGGGGGTGGCCGTCGTCGCCGCCGGCCCGATCTCGCACCAGACCGCCTTGCCCTCGCCCCGCGGCTCGACCCCCCAGCGGGAGGCCAGCGCGTCGAGCAGCAGCAACCCCCGCCCCGAAGTGGCTGCCTCGCCGGGGGTACGCCGGCGGGGCCAAGCGCTGGAACGATCCTGCACCGAGAGGCGCACTCGACGCACCGGCTCGGGCAGCACCTCCAGGGTCAACACCGCACCGCCCTCGGTGTGCAGCAGCACGTTCACCAGCATTTCGCCCGTGAGCAGTTCGGCGTCGTCGGCGAACTCCGACATGCCCCAGTCGCGGAGCGCCTGCCCGACGGCCACGCGCGCGTCCGAGAGGCCCTGCGGGTCGGCCTGGTGGATGTACTGGTGGATGCGCGGCGCCCGGGGAGTACCGGGATCGGGGCTGCGCCGCAGCACCAGCAGGGCCACGTCGTCGCCCGAGCCCCACCGCTCCCACAGCCGTTCGGAGAGGTGGTCGGCGAGCGCCTCCGCCTGCGGCGGCCCGCTGCTGATGGCACCCGACAGGGCGGCGAGGCCGGACTCGATGTCCGAGCCCGGCTGTTCGACGAGGCCGTCCGTGCAGAGCACCAGCGTCTCGCCGGGGACGAGGTCGAGCCGCGTCTCCGGGAACTCCTCGTCCCCGAACACGGTCGCCAGGCCCAGTGGCAGCCCGCCGCGCAGTTTGGGTTGCCCGACCCGGCCGTCGGTGTGCCGGATCAGCGGGCCGAGGTGCCCGGCCCGCACGGCGCGCAGGGTGCCGCTCATCAAGTCCACCTGTGCATACGTACAGGTGGCGAACCTGTTGGTGTCCAACTCGGCGAGGAAGCGCGAGGCCCGGGCGAGCACGGTCGACGGGGCGTGCCCCTCGCCGGCGTACGCGCGCAGTGCGATCCGCAGCTGGCCCATGATGGCGGCGGCGTGGGTGTCGTGGCCCTGGACGTCGCCGACGACGATCCCGACCCGCCCGCGGGGCAGTGCGATCACGTCGTACCAGTCGCCGCCGACCTGCCGTCCGCTCCAGGCGGCGTGGTAGCGGACGGCGATCTGCCCCCCGGCGAACTGCGGGATGCGGCGCGGCAGCATCGTCTCCTGGAGCCCGGTCGCCAGCTCCCGTTCCTCGTCGAAGAGGATCGCCCGCTGGAGCGACTGGGCGACGATGGCCGCGAGACCGAGGGCGAGGTTCCGTTCGTCGGCGTTGAACGAGGTGCGGCCGCGGTAGAAGAGGGCCATGCCCCCCAGCGAACGCGCCTGGGCCACCAGGGGCAGGTAGCACGCGGCCCGGAAGTCGAGCCGCGTCAGATAGGGGCTGAGCTCGGGAAAGTCCCGCCCGAGCGACGGGAACGAGGACACGAAGCGGGGCCGCCCGCTCAGCACTGCCTCGGCGAGCGGCAGCCTCCGGTCGAGGCGGCGGCTGCGGAAGTCGTTCAGGGCGTCGAGGGAGTCACCGCTGAGCGCGATCAGGTTGAGCGAGCCGTTCTCGACGAGTCCGAGCGCCAGACCGTCCGCGCCCAGCCTGGCGAGTCCGCCCGGGCCGGTCAGGGCGGCCGTCACGTCGTCCACGGTCACCGCCCGCGACAGCGCGTTGGTCGTCCGCTCGACGATGCTCGTCTGCAGCGCGCGCCGCTTCTCCAGCTCCCGTACGAAGGCGAAGTGCGCGACCTCGGCGGTCGTGTCCCGCACGATGCCGACGATCCGCCGGGCCCGTCCGTCGGGGGAGCGCAGGATCCGTGCCTGCACATGGGTCCAATGGGGCTGCCCGTCGTCCTGCGGGATGGGGAAGTGCGCCGTGTAGGAGGCCGCGCCGCTGGTGACGGCCTGCCGGACGACGCCTTCCAGCTTGCTGCGCTCGGCGGGGTCCAAACGGGCGATGAGGGACACGGGCCGCCCGTCGTGGGCGTCCGGGGGCACGCCGAAGATCAGCAGCCCGGACTCGTCCACATCGATGGTGCCCGTGTCGAGATCCCAGTCGAAGCTGCCGGTCCGGTTCATGGCGAGCCACTCGGCGGGCCCGATCTCGGCACCGCGCGCACGCCGGTCATCATCGGTCATCCTCCCCATTGTCGAACCGGCACCCCCCTGACGCCATGGCGCCGACGCGGTGTGGCGGGAGCTCGCCGCGGCGAATCCCCCGGAAGGCTCCGGAGCCGCACCACCGGCGTGCCGGACGCGGTCACCCGCTCGGGTGCGTGCGTGCGTCCGCCGCGGTGCTGAGGACGCGCGGTGCCGCCCGGTCGACCCGGCACCGTCGGGGAACCGGTCCGACGGCCCCGGATGCGCTCCGGGGAGCCGGACACGAGAATGGCGAGTGCCGGACGAACACGTAGGAGGCGGCATGAACGCTGAGCCCGACAAGACGTCCCCGGGGGAGTACCCGACGCCCGACCGGTTGCTGCACGCCGGCTCGGAGGGCGAGTTCACGGCGGAGGACCTGGTCCTGGCCTCCGGCCGTGACGTCAATCCGAAGAGCCTGGCCTGGGCGGAACGCCGCATGGCGGAGAAGGGGCGCGCTTCCATGGACGAGCTCTTGCCCTAGGAGGCGCACCGAAAGCGGCTCCGTCCGCCCCGCGGGCGGGAGGGGCTTTTTCACCACACGGCCTGGACCCCGCGAACAGGCAGGGCCCCTTCGCCGGCCCCGGGCTCGGACGTTCCGAACCGGGGCCACGGGCGTCTTCGGGCGGCACCGGGGCTTCCACATTTGTGCAACACGTTCTACCGTGGCCGCCGTCGCGCGTCGCACCCCTGCACAGCACCCCGCCGGACGCCGCAGGAAGCCGCCACGGGAGGCCGCCATGCACCTCGAGTACACGCCCGCGCAGAACGGTCTGCGCGCCGAACTCCGGGCGTACTTCGCCGGGCTGGCCCCGGACGACGCCCACGGACGTTACGCGGACCCGGCGGCCCAGAAGCGCTTCTACCGCGAGACCGTGCGGCGGCTCGGCACGGACGGCTGGCTCGGAGTGGGGTGGCCCACCGAGTACGGGGGGCGCGGACTCACCCCGGTGGAACAGTTCATCTTCTTCGACGAAGCGGCGCAGGCCGGCGTGCCGCTGCCCCTGATGGCGCTCAACACCGTGGGCCCGACGATCATGCGGTACGGCAGCGACGAGCAGAAGGACCACTTCCTGCCCCGCATCCTCTCCGGTGAGATCGACTTCGCCATCGGCTACAGCGAACCCGACGCCGGCACCGATCTGGCGGCCCTGAAGACCCGCGCGGTGCGGGAGGGCGAGGAGTACGTCGTCAACGGCCAGAAGATCTGGACGACGAACGGCGACACCGCCGACTGGGTCTGGCTCGCCGTCCGCACCGACCCGGACGCCCCGCCGCACAAGGGCATCACCATGCTCCTCGTGCCGACGAGTGACCCCGGCTACTCCTGCACGATCATCAACACCCTCGCCTCGCACGACACCACCGCGAGCTACTACGACGACGTCCGCGTCCCGGTCTCCCACCGCGTCGGCGAGGAGAACGGGGGTTGGCGGCTCATCACCAACCAGCTCAACCACGAGCGCGTCACCCTCGCCGCCCACGGCACCATGGCGATCCGCGCGCTCCACGACGTCCAGCGCTGGGCGGCGGACACCCCGCTCGCCGACGGCCGCCGCGTCATCGACCTCGCCTGGGTGCGCCGCACCCTCGCCCGCACCCACGCCCGCCTGGACGCGATGAAGCTCCTCAACTGGCAGATGGTGAGCGCCGTCCAACAGGGCACCCTCACTCCGCAGGACGCCTCGGCCGTCAAGGTCTACGGCTCCGAGGCCCGCCGCGACGCCTACGCCGCCCTCATGGAGGTCGTCTGCGCGGCAGGAGCCCTCAAGGAGGGATCGGCAGGCGCCGTCCTCCACGGCGAACTGGAACGCGGCTACCGCTCGGCCGTCATCTTCACCTTCGGCGGCGGCAACAACGAGATCCAGCGCGAGATCATCTCCTGGATCGGTCTCGGCATGCCCCGCGTCCGTCGCTGAGGCTGTGACGAGGCCTTTTAGCCTCGCCCTTTCATGAATCGGGCTGTTCGTTGGGTGATCAGGTAAGCGAAAAGTGCCTCTGACCAGCAAGAACAAGGATTGTCGAGGTCCTTGTTCCTGCCGCCGTCGGAGGCACTTCGCAGGTGAGGAAGCGTATCGGGTCCTATCCACGCGTCCGCGTCGAGGGTGGCGGTCGCAAAGTGGTGTCACAGGCTGGCGGCGTGCTGCTGGTCGAGACGGTCCGCAAGGCCGGGCTGGACCAGGCGACATCGGCGGCGCTGACGCCGTGGCGACGCCCGAGGGCGGTGCACGATCAGGGGAAGATCCTGCTGCCCTCCACACTCGGCACGGTCACGCCTCCTACCTGCACGAACGCGGCGCCCACTACCTCGCCGTCGTCAAGAAGAACCACCCCACGCTGTACGAACCGTCCGCCGCCTGCCCTGGCGCGACATCCGTCTGGACCATGTCGAGCGCAGCCGGGCCCATCACCGCTACGAGATCCGCCGCCTGAAGACCGCCACGTTCGCGCACCTCGACTACCCCCACGCCCGCCAAGCCCTTCAAGTCGTCCGCTGGAGGCGGGACCCGGGCTCCGGCAAGCTGGCGATCGAGCGGGATCTACCTGGTCACCAGCCTGCCGCCCGGCGCAGCCACCGGCGCGGAACTCGCCTCCTGGATCCGCGGCCACTGGAAGATCGAGAACCAACTCCGCCACGTCCGCGACCGCACCTTCCGTGAGGACGCCTCGAAGATCCGCACCCGGCACCTGCCCGGCGCCACCGAGTGATCAGCTACACCACCACAAGGATCTCCTGCCCGCGATCGCAGGTGCCGGTGCAATGCACGGGCCCGGACGGTGTGGTGGGGGGTGGTTCGAGTGGGCGAGGTGCACTGTCGCAGCGGCCCGAAGCGGGCTTCGAGCGGGTTGGCCCAGGAGGTGTTGGTCGAGGTGAAGCACAGTTCCACCTTGTTCTTCTTCGCCCAGCAGGATCCGCCGGTGGAGCGGATGCCCGGCGGCCCGAACCCATCGAACGCGAACACGCGGTCCGGTACGTGCTGAAGGGCGTCCACGACCAAGGCGAAGCTCCACGGATGCCGGTCACCCCGGTGACCGGCATCCGTCATTCGACCACGGGGCTGCGGCGCTCCACGAGCAGGACGTCGCGCCAGACGCCGTGGTGGCGGGCCACGCGCTCCCGCCGGCCCAGCACGCGGAACCCCGCGGACTCGTGCAGGGACAGGCTCGCCGCGTTCTCGGGGAAGATGCCCGCCTGGATCGTCCAGATCCCCGCCTCCTCGGTGGAGGCGATCAGCGCCTCCAGAAGCGTTCGTCCCACGCCGGCTCCGCGCGCCGTGGGACAGACGTAGACGGAATGCTCGACGACCCCCGCGTACGCGGATCGGGCCGAGACGCGCGACACCGCTGTCCAGCCGACCACCCGCTCCCGCTGACCCAGCGCCACGAACCGGTGCGCGGTCAGCTTTGCGGCGTCGAACGCGCTCCACGGCGGTGCGGTGGTCTCGAACGTGGCGTTCCCCTCGTCGATGCCCTGCTGGTAGATCGCCATGACGGCCGGCGCGTGGTCGTCGGTCATCGGGACCAGGGTGACGTCCGGGCGCGGGGGTGTGCTCATGTGCGTTCCTTGTCTCGGTGCGTTCCCGCAGGCGGGGTGCGCACGGTGTTCGTCGGCGGGTGCGGCGACGTTCCGGTGGCATAGGGCGCCGGCGCAGGGGCGTGGGTGGGGGCGGGGAAGAGCACGGGGTCACAGCAGGGGCAGCGTGGCGAGGCCGATGCCCACGCTGCCGAGGAGCCCCACGCCGAGGTAGAAGGCGAAGACCTTCGTCTTGACGACGCTCTTGACGGCCACCATGGCCGGGATCGTCGTGAGGGCACCGCCCAGGAGGAAGGTGACGCCGGCGGCCGTGACCATGCCCTGCTCCAGGAGGCCCTCGACGACCGGGACGGCGCCGACGCCGTTGAGGTAGAGCGGGACGCCGAGGAGCCCGGCGACCAGGACGGAGAGGACGCCGTCCGTACCGAGGATGCCCGAGACGACACCGGTGGGTACGTAGCGGACGATCAGGGCCTCCAGGACGATGGCCAGGAGCAGCCACTTGCCCAGGACCAGCGAGTCGCTGGCGATCTCCTTGATGATCTCGCCGGCGTGGAGGCCTTTGATGTCGCGCTGCACGAGTACGCGCCACGGGGCGTCGTCGTCCGTGTCGTTCCGCGCTGCGGCGGAGCAGCCACCGGTCGTGGTCTCGGCCTCCTGGGGGGAACCACCACGACCCCCCGCGGCGCCACCGCCCCCGACGGCCGCGGTCTCGGGCACGGTCGCCCTCGCGGTCGAGCAGACGGGCTCGGACACGGTCACCGCCTCCTGCGAACGACTCTTCGCAGGTGCCTTCTCCCCGGTGGAGCCGAGCAGCGGATCGGCGAACCGGCCACGCCGTTCCAGCGCCAGGACGATGAGGCCCGCACCGAAGCTCAGCACCAGGGCACCGATGAGGCGGGCGGTGGCGACGGGGAAACCGAGTTGGGCGGCGGAGAGCGCGTAGATCTCCGGGTCCATGGACGGGGAGGCGATCCAGAACGACATCACCGCCGAGAGCGGGACACCGGCCATCAGGAAGCGGCGGACCAGCGGGATCACGGTGAAGGAGCAGAAGGGACTGAACGCTCCGACGGCCGTGACGATGGCGATGCCGAGAACGCCCCTGCGCCCGTGGGCGAAGCTGCGGCGCGCGACCACATCGGTCGACAGACGCTGTACGGCGATCCCCAGGACGACGGCGAGCAGGAACCACGGGAGGTAGTGCAGCACCTCGAACAGGGTGAACAGGCCAAGGGCCCGCAATTCGTCCACGGGTGAGCCTCTCTGAGACGGTGACACAGGGGGGAGCGGCGCCGTGAAGTGACGAACGGGAGACGTGGCGAGCCGTGCGGGGAGGCTTGAATGGCATCCTGCTCTATCGAACATCGACGATAGACGATAGACGATTAAAGGGAATGGAGGCAATGCGGATCGGGGCTCTCCGCATCGAAGGGACCTGTCCCCACGTCTTTGGTGGCGGCGCCCGGAGGCGAGGTCTGTTCTCCCCCGTCGTGGCGACGCGAATGCACTCTGCTTCGCGTACGTGCAGCCACTCGTGCTGGCGGTTTCGCGCGCGCACGAGGTGTCGATGGGGTCCGTGCGGGTCCTTGGACCCCTCCTTGCACGGAACGAACCTTGCCGTCGCGGATATTCATCGAATACCATCGATGAATCATGAGTGGTGTGATGAATGCCCAACTGATCGACCGGACCACGGCCGAGTCCTACGCGACCTGGTTCAAGGCCCTCTCCGATCCCACCCGCGTGCAGATCCTCAACCTCCTCGCGCTGGCGACCGAGCCGATGAGCGTCGGAGGGATCGTGGACCGGATGGGCGTCGGGCAGTCGACGGTGTCCCACCACCTGAAGCTGCTCGCCGACGTGCGGTTCGTCCTGCGCGAGCGTCGGGGGACCTCGATGCTCTACTCCGTCAACGTCGCCTGCGTGGCGTGCTTCCCCAGTGCTGCCGACGCCGTCATGGGTCGCCCTGCGGCCTCGGTGTGAGGAACGGCTCCCGGGGCCGAGTCGACCCCGTGCGCGTCCGGTGCGCCCGCCCCTGCCCGCCGTCCACCCGTCGTTGACCGCCGCGCTGTCCGTTCGCGTCCGCGGTGGCGTCCGTGCGCGGTGAGGGCGGGATCCGATCCCGGTCAACGGTTTCGCGTGGGCGGAGAGTTGTGGTCGGACGGCGCTGCTCCCGTGACGGCGCGCCTCGTGACCCGTGCTGCGTCGGGGTGCCGAGCAGGGCCCTGATCCCGTCCCTCCGGTCGGGGGTCATGCCTCCTGGCGTGCGTCGACCTCGGCGATCAGGCCCTCGATCAGGGTCTTGATCCCGTCGCGGATCGGACGTACGGCTTCGATGCCCTGGCCGGCCGGGTCCTCCAGGGGCCAGTCGAGGTACTTCTTGCCGGGGAAGACCGGGCAGGCGTCGCCGCAGCCCATGGTGATGACGTAGTCCGAGGATTGGACGGCCTCGGTGGTCAGCACCTTCGGCTTCTGGGTCGAAATGTCGATGCCGACCTCCTGCATCGCCTCGACCGCTGCCGGGTTGACCCGGTCGCCCGGGAGCGAACCCGCGGAACGGACCTCGATGCGGTCGCCCGCCAGGTGGTTCAGGAACCCTGCGGCCATCTGGGACCGGCCTGCATTGTGGATGCAGACGAAGAGCACGGAGGCGAGCGGGGCGGTGGTCATCGGTTCTTCCTTCAGACGGGGGTGGGAGGGAAGCGGTGGTGGCGTCCGGTCGGGTGGTGGTGCGGTCGGCCTTCGTGGCGAGCCGGGCCCGAGGGTGGGGTACGGCGGTGCGCCCGGGGGAAGGGGCGCGTCTCGGGCCTTCCGAAGGATCAGCTCCGGCTGGTATCAGTACGAAGTGATGTGAGAGTATCAGTCCATGATGACGTCAGTCGACGCTGACCTGATCCGGGTTCTGGCTGACCCCCTCAGGTTGCAGATCGTGACCCTGCTCGCCCGCGAAACCCTCTGCACCACGCACCTCGTCGAGGAGACGGGTGCCAAGCAGACCAACCTCTCCAACCATCTGCGCGTGCTGCGCGAAGCGGGCGTCGTGGACACCGAGCCCTGTGGCCGCTTCACGTACTACCGCTTGAAGCCCGACGTCATCGCCGCCCTCGCCGGTCGCTTCGCCGACCTGGCGGAGTCCGCCCGTACCGCCGCAGAGAACAAGAGAGCCTGTCCGTGACATCCACCCAAGTGCCCGCCCCGCCGGCGGATTCCTCGGTCGTCGGGAAGCTGTCGACGCTGGACCGCTTCCTCGCCGTCTGGATCCTGATCGCCATGGGGCTCGGGCTCGGCCTGGGCCGTCTGGTCCCCGGGCTGAACGACGTGCTGGCAGCGGTCGAGATCGGCGGCATCTCCCTCCCCATCGCCGTCGGTCTGCTGGTGATGATGTATCCGGTGCTGGCCAAGGTCAGGTACGACCGGCTCGACGCCGTCACCGGCGACCGGAAGCTCATGGTCTCGTCGCTCGTCATCAACTGGATCCTCGGCCCGGCGGTCATGTTCGCCCTCGCCTGGGCATTCCTGCCGGACCTGCCCGAATACCGAACCGGCCTGATCATCGTGGGCCTGGCGCGCTGCATCGCCATGGTGATCATCTGGAACGACCTGGCCTGTGGCGACCGCGAGGCGGCCGCCGTGCTCGTCGCCCTCAACTCGGCCTTCCAGGTCATCGCCTTCGGCGTCCTGGGGTGGTTCTACCTCGAACTGTTGCCCGGATGGTTGGGACTCGGCGAAGGGGAGGCGCTCGACATCTCGGTGGGGAAGATCGCCTTGAACGTCCTCGTGTTCCTGGGCGTCCCCCTGGTCGCCGGCTTCCTCACCCGCCGGATCGGCGAGAAGCGGATGGGGCGGGAGTCGTACGAGGCGAGGTTCCTGCCGAGGATCGGCCCGTGGGCGCTCTACGGGCTGCTCTTCACGATCGTGATCCTCTTCGCCCTCCAGGGGAAGACCATCACGTCACAGCCGCTTGACGTCATGAGGATCGCACTGCCGCTCCTGGTCTACTTCGCGGTCATGTGGTTCGGCACCTTCGCCCTCGGCAAGGCGATCGGCCTTCCCTACGACCGCACCGCAACGCTCGCCTTCACGGCCGCCGGAAACAACTTCGAGCTCGCCATCGCCGTCGCCATCGCGACCTTCGGCGTCGCCAGCGGCCAGGCCCTCTCCGGCGTGGTCGGCCCCCTCATCGAGGTTCCCGTCCTGGTCGCGCTCGTGTACGTGTCACTGGCGTGGCGCAGGAAGTTCGCCCCCGTCGGACAGTAGCCCCGCCGAGCCGCTACGCTGCGCCTCGCTCCTCCGAGGGAGCGGGGCGCAGTCGTACGAAGGGAAGTCGGGGAGATGGACGGGACCTGTGACGTCGTCGTGGTCGGGGGCGGTCAAGCGGGACTGGCAGCCGCCTACCACCTGCGTCGTCTCGGAGTCCTCGACCTCGTCGTCCTGGATGCCGCACCCGTCCCGGGCGGTGCCTGGCGGCACGCCTGGGACTCGCTCCGCCTCTTCTCGCCGGCTGCGCACTCCTCGCTGCCCGGCCGCCTCATGCCGTCACAGCAAGGAGCCGTCTACCCGGACGCCCCCCACGTCGTCGAGTACCTCACCGACTACGAACGGCGCTATGAGCTCCCCGTCCACCGGCCCGTCCGGGTGGAGGCGGTCCGCCGCGACGGCGAGCGGCTCCGCGTCGAGACCGATCGGGGGACCTGGCGCGCCCGCGCCGTCGTCAGCGCCACCGGAACGTGGTCGCGGCCGTTCCTCCCGTCCGTCCCGGGGAGCGAGGCCTTCCAGGGGCGCCAGCTCCACACCGCCGGCTACCGCGCTCCCGGCGAGTTCGACGGAATGCGGGTCCTCGTCGTCGGAGGCGGGAACTCGGGAGCGCAGATCGCCGCCGATCTGGTGCACGGCACCGAGCTCACCTGGGTCACCCGGCGACCCGCGCGGTTCCTGGCCGATGACGTCGACGGCCGTGTCCTCTTCGACCGCGCCACCGCCCGCCGCCGTGCCCTCGACGAGGGCCGCGCCGATACCGGGGGAGTGGCCTCGCTCGGCGACATCGTCGCGGTGCCGCCGGTGCGGGAAGCCCGTGACGCCGGGCTGCTCAAGGCGCAACCGATGTTCACGCACCTGACGCGCACCGGGGCCGAGTGGGCTGACGGAACGACGGTCGACGCTGACGCGATCATCTGGTGCACCGGTTTCCGCCCCGCCCTCGCCCACCTCGCCCCGCTCGGCCTCCGGGGCCCCCGTGGACACGTCTCCACCCGGGGTACGGAAGCCCTCGGGGAGCCCCGGCTCCACCTGCTCGGCTACGGCGATTGGACGGGGCCCGCCTCGGCCACCCTGGTGGGTGTCGGCCGTCCTGCCCGGGAAGCCGCCCGGAGCATCGCGGCCCTGTTGTGGTGAGGCGTTGACGCCCCCGGGCGAGGAGTTCGGGGGTCGCGGGGCGGGGCGAGTTGCGGTCAGGCCGAGGCCGCCTTGGTGAGGAGGGCCCCCATGGCCGCGAGGACGGTGGGCTCGACGCGGTAGTACACCCAGGTGCCGCGCCGTTCCGAGGAGAGCAGACCGGCTTCCTTCAGCTTCTTCAGGTGGTGGGAGACCGTGGGCTGGGAGACGCCCACGTCGGAGATGTCGCAGACGCAGGCCTCGCCGCCCTCGTGCGAGGCGACGGAGGAGAAGAGCCGTAGCCGGACCGGATCGCCCAAGGCCTTGAACATCACGGCGGTCCGCTCGGCCTCCTCGGCGGTCAGCGGCCGCTCGCTCAGAGGGGGGCAGCAGGGCGTCGTCTCGGACCGGAGTGCGGCGAGCGCCTTCTCGTTCGACATGCATCTATGTTGACACACGTCGAACCAGGGGTCGTTGCCCGGCGGTGGTGAGCGCCGGAGGCGTCGAACGGCGACCGGTGCCGAATCGATGGGGGAGGGCCGCCCCTGCGGGCCGCCCCGACCTCGAACGGATCCTGCACGGCCACCTGCCCCCACCTGCTGGTCGTCGGCCGGTACGGCTCCGTGCGGCGACCGGACCGACTCCCGACCCCGCCGAGCCCGGGGCGCCGCCGGACCCCCGGGGATCCGGTCAGGGAGAGCGGCCGTGATCGGCGGCATAACGGGCGAACACCCGCTCGGGTGGGCCCCCGGTGCGCAGGAAGCGCTCGTCGAGCACGGCGGACAGGTCCTCCAGGGCCGTTCGCAGGATCGATGCGGCGAGCCGGACGTCCGGGTGACGGGCCCGGTCCGCCCGGGCCGCCAGCTTCCAGGTCCAGGGGAGTTGCGCGGCCAGCGAGACGCTCTCGTCCCCGTCGTAGAAGTAGTACGACTCGGCGTACTGGAGGAAGTCCACGGTCGCGGTGGAGAGCGCCGCGGCGAGGCCGTCGAGGAGCGCGGCGCCCCCGGCGGAATCCAGGGCGGGTGCGGGAAGCCGACTGCGGCGCACGTGGGAGAGCCGCAGGGCCAGTGCCCTGCGGCGGGCGAGGGCCGGGTAGACGCCGAGGATCCAGGCGACGGTCGCCGACAGCAGGGCGAAGCCCACGAGGGCCTCCGCCGGGGCGAGGACCCGCAGCCACCCCGAGGTCGGTGCGATGTCACCGAGGCCGAGGGTGGTCAAGGTGACCAGGGAGATGTACCACGCGTCGAGCGGATCGGCGTGTTCGGCGGGGTCGAGCTCCGTGTCGTACGAGAAGCCGTCGGGCATCTGCGGCCAGTAGAGCAGCGCCCACCCGGCGGTGAGGGTGAGCGCCCAGACGGCGACGACCGTCACCATGCCCAGCGGTCCCGCGAGCCCGATCGGCCGCCGGCGGGTCCCGCGGTGGGCCGACAAGCGCCACACGCCCCGCATCACCAGTCTGCTCAGTCCGCCGTGTCGGGTGGGGTGCCAGATGGTGTGGAAGACGTCGCGCAGGATGAGCAGGATCAGGGCCGCTCCCGCCAGGACGGGGAGCCAGCTCATCCCGGAACCGTCCGCCCACCACCCGTCCGCCGCTCGATGCGGTGACGGACGACCGTGGTCAGGGCGGTGAGCCGGGTCGACGCCACGGGAACGGGGGGAACCGGGTCCTCGATGCGCCGTGCCCCTTCCGGCAGGGCCGCGACGTCGGCCTCGAAGCGGGCGCGGGCCGCCGAGAGGAGGTCGGGCGGGTCGGTGCGCAGCCCGCCGCGCATCACGGTCCGCAGCAGCGGGTCCGCACCCTCGGGGCGCTCCTCGTTCGCGAGGCCGATGACGTCCCGGCAGCCCGGACCGCGGAAGACCTGCTTGGGGCCCGGCGCCGTCAGCTTCGCCGGTGAGAGCTTCATGACCGGTCTCCCGTCGTACTCGACGAGTTTGTAGGCCGCGTCCAGGTACGGGGCGTCGGCGGCCGTGCCGACCTTCGTCCCCACGGCGTACGCGTCGATCGGCGCACCTTCGCGCACGAGCCGGTCGACGCCGTACTCGTCCAGGCCGCCGCTCGCGATGATGCGGACGTCGCGCAGGCCCGCCGCGTCGAGCGCGGCACGCGCCCGGTGGGCGAGCGCGCCCAGATCGCCGCTGTCCAGCCGGATCCCGCACCCCGGGCCGAGCCCGAGGTCCGTGAACACGCGGGCGGCCGTCACCACGCCCCGGTCCGTGTCGTAGGTGTCGACCAGGAAGGTCACCGGGCCCGGATGGGTCCGGGCGAAGGCCCGGAACGCCTGCTCCTCGGAATCGAAGGCCTCGACGAAGGAGTGCGCCATCGTGCCCGCCGCCGGGATGCCGTACCGGCGCGCCGCGGCGACGTTGCTCGTTCCGGCGAACCCCACCAGGGCACACACGCGGGCCGCCTGGCCCCCCGCCTCCGGCCCGTGCGTGCGGCGCAGCGAGAAGTCCACCAGGGGCCGCCCCGCCCCTGCCAGCACGCACCGGGCCGCCTTCGAGGCGACCGCGGTCTGGTGGCAGACCAGGGAGAGCAGGTACGTCTCCACCAGCTGGGCCTGCGGCAGCGGTGCGGTCACCTCCAGGAGCGGCTCGCCGGCGAACACGAGCCGCCCCTCGGGCACGGCGCGGACCTCCCCGTCGAAGGACAGGCCGTGCAGCGGAGCCAGGTCCTCCGGGGGCCGCCGCAGTGCCGTCGCGAACTCCTCCACGTCGGACCGGCCCACGCGGAACCGCGACAGATGGTCGAGGGCCGGTTCGAGGCCGGCCGCGACGAGGAAACCGCGTCCCGGCGGCAGGTCGCGGACGAAGAGGCTGAAGGTGGCGGGCGCCCGCATGTCCTCGCGCAGGTACGAGAGCGCCATGGTGACCTCGTACAGGTCGGTGGTGGTGACCTGGGACATGCTTCGAGCATGCGCGGCCGGGAGGCGCCCCGCACGTTCCCCGTCCCGATCAGGCGAAGCGCAGCACTTCGGAGGCGTCGCGCCGGGGCGCGGGCCGGCCCCGGGATCCGTATCCCAGGCGGATCGCCAGGTGGACGTAGCCCGTCGCGGACACCGGGTCCCGGGTGAAGGAGCGGAGCCCCGGACGGGTGAGGGGCGGTGAAACCAATGAGGTCGACAGCCCGTCCAGGGTGGCCTGGAGCAGCACCCGTTGCATCGCCTGGCCGGCGTTCAGCCATTCCTCCGGGGTGTCCCCGGCCGTTCCGAGCAGGGCGATCCGGGGGTGCCTCCCGAAGCGGACCGGGGCACGGCCGACGAGTCGGCGCAGCGGATCGACCTCCCGGACCGCAACGGCACCGCCGTACTCCCGCGGACCCGGCGCGATCGAGGGGACCGGTTCGGCCACGGCGCTTCCCGTGCCCGTGCCGGCATGCGCACGGGAAGCGAGCTCCGCGCGTGCGGGCGCGTCCACCGCCCGGAACAGCTCCGCCGCGCGGACGAGACCGAGGACGGCATCGGTGTGCCAGGCCCCCTGCACGACCAGTCGACAGCCCTCCAGGACGGCCGCTCCGCACAGTCCCTCCAGGACCTGTGCGGGAACCGGCTCCTTCGTGAACGGGGATCGGCTCGTGTGCCGCTCCCGCAGCGCGGGCCGGAGCGCGGCCAGGGCGTCCGCCCGGTCGTGCGCCTCCTGCAGGCTCACATCGGCCAGGTGCCACGGGTCGTACGGATCGGGCAGCAGTCGCACTTCGGGGTGCAGGCCGCGGTGCGCGGCGGCGACCCGCAGGCAGAAGAGGGCGGCACCGCAGCCGAGGTGCACCGCGCGGTGCTCGGGGTCCTCGCGCGGCATCGTGCGCGCAGGGTCACCGTGCAGTTCGACGGTGCCGCTGGAGGTCCGGTGGACGAACCTCCACGGTTGGGCGTTGTGCATCGACGGCGCGGTGACGGCGTCCTCGACCAGGGAGGTCACGAGGGTGCGGGACGGTCGGACGGCGGTCGTGGTGCGTCCGGTGCGTGCCGCGGCCGGCCGGACGGGGAAGGGGGGCATCGGATCACCGGGCTTCGGGGTTCTCATGGCCGTACCTCCCCGTCGAGCGTCCGTGGTGCGGGGGATCCCCACAGCACCACCCTCCGGTTCCACGCGCCGGGACACGAGGGCCGAACGGACCCGGGCCGGGCCCGAACGGACCCCGACCGGACCCGGGCCGGACCCGTGGTGCCGGTCCTTGCCGGAAGGCGCCCCGGCGGAAGTTCCGTCCCGGCCGGACCCCGGGGGTCGGTTCCGGCGTAGCCTGAGCGGCATGAGGCAGCAGGACGCCGACCTCGGGCTCTTCGGCCCCCGCTCCGTGACCTGGCAGCTGCACAGCGACCCGGTGATGTGGATCGCCGGCGTCCGGGCCCTCTGGCTCCAGGCCCTCCACCCCGTCGCCGTGCGCGGCGTCATGATCAACAGCAGTTTCCGGGACGATCCCTGGGGCCGGCTGATGCGGACCGCCGACTTCGTCGGGACCCTCAGCTACGGGACCACCGAGGCCGCGGAGGCGGCGGGCGCCCGCGTCCGCCGGATCCACCGGCTGCTCGGCGTGGACGCCCCCGAGCTGTTGCTCTGGGTGCACTGTGCCGAAACCGACTCCTACCTCTCGGTCGCGCGCCGCTCCGGGCTGCCCCTCACCGGCGCCCGGGCCGACCGCTACGTCGACGAACACCGCGCCTCCGCCCGGCTCGTCGGCCTCGACCCGGGCACCGTCCCGGCCTCCACCGCCGAACTCGCCGCCTACTTCGCGTCGGTGCGTCCCCTGCTCGCCGCCGGACGGGACGCCCGGACCGTGGAGGACTTCTTGCGCCGCCCACCGGTGAAACCCGCCCTGGTGCCGGCGCGCGAGGTGATCTGGCGGCGCATCGCCGCGCTCGCGTACGACACCCTGCCCCGCTACGCCCACGAGCTCTACGGCCGCCCCGCCCCGTCGCAGGAGACCGTCACCCACCGGCTCGTCGCGACGGCCAACCTGCTGCGCTGCGTCCCGGCCCGCCTGCGCTGGAGGCTGCCGCCCCGGCACGTCCTGCGGGCCGTGGACCGCCTCGGCCCCGGAAGCCGCCCCGACCCTTACGCGTACCCCGCCCCGTACCCACGGTCCGGCCGGCCGGCCATACTGGAGGAGCCGAGGAGGCAGTACGGAATCGACGGGGGCGACGGCACGCGATGGGGGACTCCAGACTGATCCAGGGCCGGTACCGCCTGCACGAGGTCATCGGTCGCGGAGGCATGGGGGAGGTGTGGCGCGCCACCGACGAGGCGCTCGGGCGCGGCGTCGCCGTGAAGTGCCTCAAACCGCTCGGACCGCAACAGGACCCCCAGGCCTTCACCGTGGTGCGCGAACGCTTCCGACGCGAGGCACGGGTGGCGGCGGCGCTCCAGCACCGGGGCATCACCGTGGTGCACGACTTCGGAGAACACGACGGCGTGCTCTTCCTCGTCATGGAGCTCCTGGAGGGGCGCAACCTCAGCCAGCTGCTCGCCGCCAACGCCCAGCACCCGCTGCCCGTCCAGGACGTCGTCGAGATCGCCGACCAGGTCGCCGACGCCCTCGCCTACACGCACCGGCAGGGGATCGTCCACCGCGACCTGAAGCCCGCCAACATCATGCGCCTGCGGGACGGGACGGTGAAGATCTGCGACTTCGGCATAGCGCGACTGGGCACCGACATGGGCTTCACCTCCAAGCTCACCGGCACCGGCATCGCCATGGGGACGCCCCACTACATGTCCCCCGAGCAGATCGGCGGCGGCGAGATCGACCACCGCAGCGACCTCTACTCGCTGGGCTGCGTGCTGTACGAGTTGGCCACCGGGGCCCCGCCGTTCGACCTCGGCGACTCCTGGGCCATCCTCATCGGACACCGCGACACGGTGCCGAGCCCGCCGCGCACCCGTCGCGCCGAGCTGCCCGACTACTTCGACCGGATCGTCGTCGACCTGCTCGCCAAGGTTCCCGAGGAACGGCCGGTCGACGCCGGCGACCTGCGCCGCCGGATCGTCTCGGGCCGCTCGGCCCCGCCGTCGTTCCCCCCGCACACCGGGCTGCCCGCGCTGCCGATGACCACGCCCCTGCCCGTCCCCCGGGCCGAGGGGCCGGGGGGCGCCCCGGCCTGGGCCCGCGGCATGACCGGCGGGCACCGGCCGGCGGCCCCCGCCGGACCGCGTCCGGTCGTCCACGACCCGGCCGCGGTCGTCCTGACCACCGAGTGGACCACTGCGGCGCCCGGCAGACGCCCGCACGCCGCCGCCGCGCCGGCCGCAGGGCCGACCGCCGGCCCCTCGGCGGCCCCGGTCGCCGCGACCAGGCCGGGGGCACCGACCGCGCCCCCGGCCGAGCTGGTCGCCGTGCTCGCCGGACGGTTCCGGGCCGGAATGGGGCTCGGCCGGCTCGGGCGGTGGGAGGAGGCCGAGTCGGTGCACCGGTCCGTCGCCGAGGACCGTGCGCGGACCCTGGGCGAGGACCACCCCGACACCCTGTCCAGCCACTACGAAGTGGGCTTCGCCCTGGCCCGGCTCGACCGCCCCGCGGACGCCCTGCACCTCTTCGGCCGGGTCGCCGAGGCGCGGGCGCGGGTCCTCGGCGAGGACCACCCCGACACCCTGGCGGCACGGCAGGAGCGTGCCTACGTCCTGGGCCGCCTCGGGCGGCACGCCGAGGCGTACGAGCTCTACGCCGCGGTGCTCGACGTCCGCGAGCGCACCGTCGGCCCCGACCACCCCGACACCCTGCGCTGTCGCCACAACCTCGCGTTCACGCTCGGCCGGCTGGGCCGCCTGGAAGAGGCGTACCGCACGGCGCACGGGGTCGCGCAGACCCGGGCCAGACTGTTCGGCGAGAACCATCCCGACACCCTGGTCACCCGCCACGAGGTGGCCTACGCCCTCGGTCGCCTCGGACGCGGAGAGGAGGCGCTCACGCAGTACCGCGCGGTCGCCGAGGCACGCGCCGCCGCGCTCGGCCCCGAGCACCCGGACACCCTCGCCGCCCGTTACGAGACCGGGATCTGCCTCGGTCGGCTCGGTCAGGCCGCGGACGCCCTGGACGTCTGTCGGGACCTCGTCGCCGCCCGCACCCGCGCCCAGGGCGCCGACGGGCCCGAGACGATGCGTGCCCGACACGCCCTCGCCGTCAACCTCGGCCGGCTCGGGCGCTGGCCGGAGGCGCTCGCCGAGTCCGAAGCCGTCCGCGCCGACCGCGAGCGGGTCCTCGGCGCGGACCACCCGGACACGCTCCTCAGCCGCCGGGAGGCCGCCGTCGCCCTCGGAAGGCTCGGCCGTTGGAGCGAGGCGCGGGAGGCGCACCGCTCGATCGCCGCTGCCCGCACCCGACTCCTCGGCCCCGGACACCCCGACACCCTCGCCGCCCTCGACGACGAAGCCCACTGCCTGGAACGCCTGGGCCGTCCCACCGAGGCCGCCGCCCTCCTGCTCAGGGCCGCCACACCACCTCCGCGCACCGCGCCCACGGGGTGACCGGGCGGGCCGTGGACCCCCGCCCGGTCCGGCCGCCGTCGGCGGCCCCGATCGGCCCCTCCCGGACCACGGCCCGTCTGCCCGCCCCTTCCCCGCTTCCCGCCCGCGTGTGAGCATGAGCCATGACCGACCGTGATCCACGCCCCGGCACCCCGACCCCCGCCCGCGCGTACGACGCCGTCGTCGTCGGCGGCGGGCACAACGGGCTCGTCGCCGCCGCCTACCTGGCCCGTGCCGGACAGCGCGTCCTCGTCCTGGAGCGGCTCGGCTCCACCGGTGGGGCCGCCGTGTCCACGCGGCCGTTCCCCGGGGTCGACGCCAGGCTCTCCCGGTACTCCTACCTGGTCTCGCTCCTCCCGGAGAAGATCGTGCGGGAACTGGGCCTGAAGTTCGCGGTGCGCAAGCGATCCGTCTCCTCGTACACCCCGCGGGGCGACGGCGGCCTCCTCGTCGGCGGGGGCCCCGACCGCACCCGGGCCTCCTTCGCCGCGCTCACCGGCTCCGACCGTGCCCACCGGGCCTGGCGGGCCTTCTACGGACGCACCGGCGAGGCCGCCCGCCGGATCTTCCCCACCCTCACCGAGCCGCTCCCCACCCGTGCCGAACTGCGTGCCCGGGTCGACGACGCCGAGACCTGGCGGATCCTCTTCGAGGAACCCCTCGGCGCCACCGTCGAGCGGTCCTTCACCGACGACCTGGTCCGCGGCGTGGTCCTCACCGACGCCCTCATCGGGACCTTCGCCGACGCCCATGACCCCACGCTCCTCCAGAACCGCTGCTTCCTCTACCACGTCATCGGCGGTGGAACCGGTGACTGGGACGTGCCCGTCGGCGGCATGGGCGCCCTCACCGACGCGCTCGCGGGCGCCGCCCGCGCGGCCGGCGCCGAGGTCCGCACCGGCCACGAGGTCACCCGGATCGAGACCGACGGACACCGCGCGGAGATCACGTACCGGACCGTCGACGGGGAGGGCACCGTCGAGGCCGGGCAGGTCCTCGTCAACGCCTCCCCGCAGGAACTCGCCGCTCTGCTCGGGCAAACGCCCCCGCCCACCCCGGAGGGCGCCCAGCTCAAGGTCAACATGCTGCTGACCCGGCTGCCGAAACTCCGCGACGGCTCCGTCGACCCGCACGAGGCCTTCGCCGGAACCTTCCACATCGCCGAGGGGTACGGGCAGTTGGCCACCGCCTACGCGGAGGCCGCCGCCGGGCACCTGCCCAGCGCCCCGCCGTCCGAGATCTACTGCCACTCCCTCACCGACCCGACGATCCTCGGACCGGAACTCGCGGCCACCGGCCACCAGACGCTCACGCTCTTCGGCCTCCACGCGCCCGCCCGGCTCTTCGCCGCCGACAACGAGGGCGCCCGGGCGAAGCTGCTCTCCGCGACCCTCGCCCAGCTCGACGCCCATCTGGGCGAGTCGATCGTCGACTGCCTCGCCGTCGACGCGGAGGGGCGCCCCTGCATCGAGGCGAAGACCCCGGTGGACCTCGAACGCGAACTGCGGCTGCCCGGAGGCCACATCTTCCACCGCGACCTGTCCTTCCCGTACGCGACGGAGGACACCGGTCGCTGGGGCGTCGAGACCCACCACGCCAATGTCCTCCTGTGCGGAGCGGGTGCGGTCCGGGGCGGGGGAGTGAGCGGCATCCCCGGCCACAACGCGGCGATGGCCGTGCTCGGCCGGTGACGGCAGGGGCTCCGTCCGGTGCCCGGAAGCGGGCGTGCCCCTTGGCGTTACCGGCCCGGTACGGCCCCCTTCCGAGGTCCGGGGCGGGTACACCGGGCGGCGCCCGCTCCGTTCGGCCCCGTTGGCGTCGCCGCCTTCCGGCCCGGGGTGTGAAGCTGATCTGCGCGTGTGCTTAAGAAATCCTCGATGGACCCTTGAGCCCCACGTACGGAAGATTTCCTTCCAGGGATCTTGGGCACGCAGTGGTGCCCGCACCCCCACATCACAGGACACGCACGTCGGGAGCCGTTGCATTGAAGGCACTGGTCAAGCTGAAGGCGGAGCCGGGACTCTGGCTCACGGATGTGCCCGAGCCGGAGACGGGTCCCGGGGACGTCCTCATCAAGGTCAAGCGGACCGGCATCTGCGGAACCGACCTGCACATCCGCTCCTGGGACGGCTGGGCGCAGAAGACGATCGCCACTCCCCTGACGATCGGTCACGAGTTCGTCGGAGAGGTCGTCTCCGTCGGCCGTGACGTCACCGACGTCGCCGTCGGCGACCTGGTCAGCGGCGAGGGGCACCTGGTCTGCGGCAAGTGCCGCAACTGTCTGGCCGGTCGCCGCCACCTCTGTCGTGCGACGATCGGCCTCGGCGTCGGCCGGGACGGTGCCTTCGCCGAGTACGTGGCGCTGCCCGCCTCCAACGTGTGGGTGCACCGCGTCCCCGTCGACCTCGATGTCGCAGCGATCTTCGACCCCTTCGGCAACGCCGTGCACACGGCCCTGTCCTTCCCGCTCGTCGGCGAGGACGTCCTCGTCACCGGCGCCGGCCCGATCGGCATCATGGCCGCCGCCGTCGCGAAGCACGCCGGCGCCCGCAGCGTGGTCATCACCGACGTCAGCGAGGAACGCCTCGCCCTGGCGCGCAAGACCGGCGTCACCCTCGCCCTCAACGTCGCCGAGCAGACCATCGCCGACGGTCAGCGCACGCTCGGGCTGAAGGAGGGCTTCGACGTCGGACTGGAGATGTCCGGCAATCCCCACGCGATGCGCGACATGGTCGCCAACATGACCAACGGCGGCAAGATCGCCATGCTCGGACTGCCCAGTGAGGACTTCTCCGTCGACTGGGCGAAGATCGTCACCTCCATGATCACGATCAAGGGCATCTACGGCCGGGAGATGTTCGAGACCTGGTACGCGATGTCGGTGCTCCTGGAGGGCGGTCTCGACCTCGCCCCCGTCATCACCGGGCGCTATGCGCACACCGACTTCGAGGCCGCCTTCGACGACGCGGCCTCCGGCAAGAGCGGCAAGATCATCCTCGACTGGACCACGGGAGCCTGACCCATGTTCGATTCCGTACGCGATTCCGTCCGCGCCACCCTCGAAGAGATCGAGCAAGCCGGCCTCCACAAGCCCGAGCGGGTCATCGGCACTCCCCAGTCCGCCAACGTCGAGGTCGTCACCGCGGACGGTCGCCCCTGGGGCTCCCCCCGGTCGGAGGCCGGTGAAGAAGTGCTCAACTTCTGCGCCAACAACTACCTCGGCCTCGCCGACCACCCCGAGGTGATCGCCGCCGCCCACACGGCCCTCGACCGCTGGGGCTACGGCATGGCGTCGGTCCGCTTCATCTGCGGCACGCAGGAGGTCCACAAGCAGCTCGAGGCCCGCCTCTCGGCCTTCCTCGGCCAGGAGGACACGATCCTCTACTCGTCCTGCTTCGACGCCAACGGCGGTGTCTTCGAGACCCTGCTCGGCCCCGAGGACGCCGTCATCTCCGACGCCCTCAACCACGCCTCGATCATCGACGGCATCCGCCTCTCCAAGGCCCGCCGCTTCCGCTACGCGAACCGCGACATGGCCGACCTGGAGCAGCAGCTCAAGGAGGCCGTCGAGGGAGGGGCCCGCCGCAAGCTGATCGTCACCGACGGCGTCTTCTCCATGGACGGCTACGTCGCGCCGCTCGACGAGATCTGCGACCTGGCCGAACGCTACGACGCCATGGTGATGGTCGACGACTCGCACGCCGTCGGCTTCGTCGGTCCCGGCGGTCGCGGCACCCCCGAGCTGCACGGCGTCATGGACCGCGTCGACATCATCACCGGCACCCTCGGCAAGGCGCTCGGCGGCGCCTCCGGCGGTTACGTCGCCGCCCGCGCCGAGATCGTCGCCCTGCTGCGCCAGCGCTCCCGCCCCTACCTCTTCTCCAACACCCTCGCCCCGGTCATCGCCGCCGCCTCCCTCAAGGTCCTCGACCTGCTGGAGTCCGCCGGCGACCTGCGCGAGCGCCTCAACGCCAACACGGTGCTGTTCCGCTCCCGCATGATCGAGGAGGGCTTCGACGTCCTTCCCGGCGACCACGCCATCGCCCCCGTCATGATCGGCGACGCGGCCGAGGCCGGGCGCATGGCCGAGCTGCTCCTCGAACGCGGCGTCTACGTGATCGGCTTCTCCTACCCGGTCGTCCCGCAGGGGCAGGCCCGGATCCGCGTGCAGCTGTCCGCCGCGCACTCGACGGAGGACGTGAACCGGGCCGTGGACGCCTTCGTCGACGCCCGTGCGGCCCTGCGCGGCTGACGGGTCGCCGACCGGACCGAACGGGGCCCGCGGCCTGCGAGACTAGGGGAATGATCGAAGCGCGGCGGTTGCACATCCTCCGTGCGGTGGCCGACCACCGCACGGTCACGGCGGCAGCCGCCGCGCTCTACCTCACCCCCTCCGCCGTCTCCCAACAGCTCGCGGCCCTGGAGCAGGAGACCGGCCACCGCCTCGTCGACCGCAGCGCCCGCGGCGCCCGTCTCACCGCTGCCGGGGAGATCCTGCTGAGCCATGCCAATGCGGTGCTCGCCCAGCTGGAGCGGGCCGAGGCGGAGCTCGCCGCGTACGGCTCGGGCGAGGCCGGAACGGTCACCGTCGCGGCCTTCGCCACCGGCATCGGGCTGGTCGTGGCCCCCGCCATCGCGGCACTCGCCCACACCGCGCCCGGCATCCGGGTCCGGGTGCGGGACGCGGAGGGCGACGAGAGCCTGCTCATGGTCCTGGACCGGCAAGTGGACGTCGCCGTCGCCGTTGAGTACCGGGGTGCTCCGGGCGAGGACGACGCCCGGCTGACCCGCGTCCCGCTGTACGCGGAGCCGTTCGACGCGGTCCTGCCGCCCGGCCATCCGCTGGCGGTCGGAGCGCGGGTCGCGCTCGCCGATCTCGCCAAGGACACCTGGATCGGGCAGTCCGTCGGCAACCCTTGCCATGACGTGACCGTCCTGGCCTGTGAGTACGCAGGGTTCGCCCCGAGCTTCGCCCACGTCTCCGACGACTTCCGTGCCGTCGCCGCCCTCGCCTCGGCCGCTGCCGGAGTGGCCCTCGTGCCGCGCTCGGCGCTGAGCGGGATGGACCTTTCCGGCGTCGAGGTCCGTCCCGTGGAGGGGGTCGCCCCGACCCGTCGGGTCTTCGCGGCGGTGCGGCGCGGAGCCGAGGAGCACCCGCTGATGAGTCCGGTGCTCCGGGCACTGCGGGGTGCTGCGGAGCCCGACTGCTGACCGGGACGCCCGGGCGCATGATGGAAGGGGTTCCGTTCTCACGAGGAGGCGGATCAGGACCATGTCCGTCACCGAAGGCACCGTTCCGTTCCGTGGACACCGCACGTGGTACCGGGTCGTCGGTCCGGGCCGTGCGGGGCGGCTTCCGCTGTTGGTCGTCAACGGCGGCCCCGGCTGTTCGCACGACTACCTGGACGACCTCGGCGCGCTGCACGGGGAGACCGGCCGGCAGGTCGTCTTCTACGACCAGATCGGCTGCGGCCGGTCCGACCGTCCGGACGACCCCGCGCTCTGGGTGATGTCCACCTTCGTCGAGGAGGTGGCCGCGGTGCGCGCGGCCCTCGGGCTCGACCGCGTGCACCTCTACGGACACTCCTGGGGCAGCCAGGTCGCCCTGGAGTACGTGCTCACCCGCCCCGCCGGGCTGGCCGGCCTGGTGCTCGCCGGGCCGATCTCGAGCGCGCCCGTCTACCAGGCCGAGGCGCGCCGTCTGAAGGAGTCCCTGCCGGCCGGCGTACGGGAGGTGCTCGATCGTCACGAGGCGGCGGGGACGCTCGACGACGAGGAGTACCGCGAGGCCGTCATGGCCTTCTACCAGCGCTGGCTCTGCCGCCTCGACCCGTGGCCCCCGCACCTCGTGCGCTCGTTCACGGACATCCGCGAGGACGTGTACGCCGCGCTGTGGGGCACCACCGAGTGGAACCTCACCGGAAGGCTGAAGGACTGGGACGTCACCGACAGGCTCGGTGAGATAGACCTTCCGGTGCTCGTCACCACCGGCCGCCACGACGCGACCACCCCGACCGTGGTGCGTCCGTTGGTCGAGGGGATCCGGGGCGCCTCCTGGACGGTGTTCGAGGAGAGCGCCCACCTCCCTTCCGCCGAGGAGCCGGAGCGGTACCGGCAGGTGCTCGGCGCCTTCCTGGCGGCGGTGGAGGAGCAGGAGGGCGCCCGCGCGGCCTGAGCGCCCCGCGCCGCCGGCCCGGGGAAGCCGACGCTCAGTCCTCCGAACGGATCCAGCCCACCGCGTCGATCCGGGCGGCGTCCCGGGGCCGGGCCTCGTCGAAGAGCGCCCGTCCGGCGGCGTCCAGGAGCCGCAGCCCGTTCACGTACACCCCGCGCCCGACGTACTTCCGGTCCGTGGAGCACCGCCAGCGCAGCCGGACGGGATCCGCAGCGGGCTCCGGGACCGGCATCCGTGCGGACACCCCGTACCAGACCCGCCCCGACCAGCCGCCCACCGACCCCGAGGGGTGCGACAGCGGTTCCGCTCCCGGCCGTGCGGTGCCGAACGGCACCGGCCTCCAGGTCGTCCCGCCGTCCGTCGAGGCCTCCAGCACCACTGCGTCCGTGCCCGGCCCGGTGTCCCACCAGAGCGCGCAGTCGAGCCGTTCGGTTCCCGGGACGCCCGGCAGGGTGAGGGTCGTGGTGGTCCCGCCTTCGGTTCCGGAGAACCAGGCGGTGCGCCCCCGGACCGGTCGCACGGGTACGGCCCGGGCCAGTGCGTTCGCCGCGGCCACGCGGGGCGCGGATCCGGAGCGCCAGGACCGCACCGGGTGCACGGAGTTGCCCAGCACGATCAGGAACGTGTCGGTGGTCGGGTCGAGGACCAGGCTGGTGCCGGTGAAGCCGGTGTGTCCGGCGGTCCGGGGGGTGGCCATGGCGCCCATGTACCAGTGCTGGTGGAGTTCGAAGCCGAGGCCGTGCGCCCGGCCCGGGAAGGCGGTGTTGAAGTCGGTGAACATCAATTCCACCGAGGCGGGCGCGAGGATGCGGGCCCGGCCGTACGCGCCGCCGTTGAGGAGGGTCCGGGCGAGGACCGCGAGGTCCCGGGCGCGGGAGAAGATCCCGGCGTGGCCCGCGACGCCGCCGAGGGAGTGGGCGTTCTCGTCGTGGACCTCGCCCCACACCATGCCCCGGTCCAGGCCGGACCAGGGGGGCCGGGCGTCTTCGGTGGCGGCGATCTCCGTCCGCCAGGCGGGGGGCGGGTTGAAACGGGTGCGGTGCATCCCGAGGGGAGCCGTGATCTCGTCGTGGAGCAGGGCGTCCAGACCGCGCCCGGTGACCTGCTCCAGGACCAGTTGGAGCGAGATCATGTTCAGGTCGGAGTAGAGGGGGGCGGAGCCCGGCGGGTGCACCGGGGCCTCGGCCCACAGCAAGCGCAGCTTCCCTTCCCGCGTCGGCTCCCGGTACAGCGGGAGCCAGGGACGCAACCCGGAGGTGTGGGTGAGCAACTGGCGCACCGTCACGTCCTGCTTCCCGCCGCCGCCGAACGCCGGCAGGTGGGCGGCGACCTTCGCCTCCCATTCCAGTGCTCCGCGTTCGACCTGTTGCACCGCCAGGATCGAGGTGAACAGCTTGGACACCGACGCCAGGTCGAAGACGGTGTCCCCGGTCATCGGGATCCGTCGTTCCGGCGGTAGTTCGACCCCGGTGTCGGACGTCTCGTCGTACGCCGCGTAGCGCACGGCCGAGCCGATCGCCCGGTGCAGGGCGACGGTGCCGCCCCGCCCGGCGAGCAGGACGGCCCCCGCGTACCAGGGGCGGGTGGGGGACGGCGCGAGGAAACGCTCGGCCTCCGCGACGAGCCCGTCCAGGTGCGGGGCGAGCAGCCCGGCCCGTTCGGCCGAACCGTGCCGCAGCGTGGTCCGCCGCCCGCCCGGCCCCGGTTCCCCGCCCTGTCCCGCCGCTGCCGTGGCCCCCGGTGCCGCACCGAACATGACCGCACCTCCGAGTGCCAGTACCCGGCCGCCGAACGCGCGGCGGCTCGGCCTTCCGTCCCACATCGGATTCTCCGCCATGCCCCACCCTCTCCCGACGGAGGGGCACCGGGGCGCGGACGCACCGACGACAAAGAATCTGACGATCCGTCAAAAAACTCTTCCCTCTGCCGCGCCGCTGCGGCATCCTGCCGCCCATGGAGACGGAGCTGAGTCGCACACTGGGGATCGAGCACGCCATCTTCGGCTTCACGCCCTTCCCCGCGGTGGCCGCCGCCCTCACCAGGGCCGGCGGCTTCGGAGTCCTCGGCGCGGTCCGCTACACCTCGCCCGACGACCTCGCCCGCGACCTCGACTGGATGCAGCGGCACACCGACGGCCTGCCGTACGGCCTCGACGTCGTGATGCCCGCGAAGAAGGTCGAAGGGGTCACCGAGGCCGAGGTCGAGGCGATGATCCCCGAGGGACACCGGGCGTTCGTCCGTGGCGTGCTCGCCAAGCACGGCGTGCCCGAGCTGGCCGAGGGCGAGCCCTCCGGCTGGCGGATCACCGGTTGGATGGACCGGGTCGCACGGAGCCAACTCGACGTGGCCTTCGACTATCCGATCAAGCTGCTCGCCAATGCCCTCGGATCGCCGCCCCCGGACGTCGTCGCCCGGGCCCACGACCACGGCGTCCTGGTCGCCGCCCTCGCCGGCAGCGCCCGCCACGCCCGTCACCACGCCGACGCCGGCATCGACGTCGTCGTCGCCCAGGGATACGAGGCCGGTGGGCACACCGGAGAGATCGCTTCCATGGTCCTCACCCCCGAGGTCGTCGAGGCGGTCTCCCCGCTTCCCGTGCTCGCTGCCGGCGGCATCGGCAGCGGCGAGCAGATCGCCGCCGGGCTCGCGCTCGGCGCCCAGGGCGTCTGGTTGGGCTCGATCTGGCTGACCACCACCGAGGCCGAACTGCACTCCCGGGCCCTCACCGCGAAGCTGCTCGCCGCCGGTTCCGGCGACACGGTCCGTTCCCGCTCCCTGACGGGCAAGCCCGCCCGCCAGCTCCGCACCGAGTGGACCGACGCCTGGGACGATCCGGCGGGGCCGGGTCCGCTTCCCATGCCGCTCCAGGGGCTCCTCGTCGCCGAGGCCGTCTCCCGCATCCAGCGGTACGAGGTCGGGCCGCTCCTCGGCACTCCCGTCGGTCAGATCGTCGGCCGGATGACCTCCGAGCGCAGCGTCCAACAGATCGTCGACGAGCTCACCCGCGGCTTCGAGAAGGCCGTCGAGCGGATCAACCGCATCGCGGGACGGAGCGCCCGGTGAGCGCGACGCCGATCGGATTCTGGGCCCAAGCCGCTGCCGACCCGGGCCGCACCGTCCTCGTCGCCCCCGGTGGCGAGGAGTGGTCCGCGGGCCGGCTGCACGCCGAGGCCAACCGGCTCGTCCACGGACTGCGTGCCGCCGGTCTCGAACGGGGCGATGCGTTCGCGGTCGTCCTGCCGAACGGACCCGAGTTCTTCACCGCCCACCTCGCCGCCACCCAGGCCGGGTTCTACCTCGTACCGGTCAACCACCACTTCGTCGCCCCCGAGATCGCCTGGATCCTCGCCGACTCCGGGGCCAAGGTGCTGGTGACCCACGAGCGGTTCGCCGAGGCGGTGGCCCCCGCCGCGGATCAGGCCGGACTCCCCTCCGGCCACCGGTACGCCATCGGGACGGTACCCGGCTTCCGTCCGTACGCCGAGCTCCTCGCGGGGCAGGAGGGGAACGCACCCGCCGACCGCACCCTCGGCTGGGTCATGAACTACACCTCCGGCACCACCGGTCGCCCCCGCGGAATCCGCCGCCCCCTTCCCGGGAAGCTCCCCGAGGAGACGCCCCTCGGCGGTTTCCTCGGCATCTTCGGCATCAGGCCGGCCGGGGGCAACGTCCATCTGGTCTGCTCGCCGCTCTACCACACGGCCGTGCTCCAGTTCGCCGCAGCCGCCCTGCACATCGGGCATCCGCTCGTCCTCATGGACCGGTGGGCGCCCGAGGAGATGCTGCGGTTGATCGAGCGGTACTCCTGCAGCCACACGCACATGGTCCCCACCCAGTTCCACCGGCTGCTGGCCCTTCCCGCGGAAGTGCGGGAGCGGTACGACGTCTCCTCCATGCGGCACGCCATCCACGGCGCCGCGCCCTGTCCCGAGCACGTCAAGCGGGGGATGATCGACTGGTGGGGCCGGTGCATCGAGGAGTACTACGCGGCGAGCGAGGGCGGTGGTGCGTTCGCGACCGCGGAAGAGTGGCTCAAGCGGCCGGGGACGGTCGGCCGGGCCTGGCCCATCAGCGAGATCGTCGTCCTCGACGACGCGGGGGAGCGACTGGCCCCCGGCGAACTCGGCACCGTCTACCTCAAGATGAACACCGGGGGCTTCCACTACCACAAGGACGCGGCGAAGACGGAGCGGAACCGCGTCGGTGCCTTCTTCACCGTCGGTGACCTGGGGGTCCTCGACGAAGACGGCTACCTCTACCTCCGCGACCGCAAGATCGACATGATCATCTCCGGCGGGGTCAACATCTACCCCGCGGAGATCGAGGCGGTGCTGCTCACCCATCCCGCCGTGGCCGACGCCGCCGCCTTCGGCATCCCGCACGAAGACTGGGGGGAGGAGGTCAAGGCGGTGGTCGAAGTGGTGGAAGGCGGTGGCGCGGGGCCCGCCCTCGCCGAGGAGATCCTGGCCCACTGCGGTGCCCGCCTCGCCGGCTTCAAACGCCCCAAGTCGGTCGACTTCATCGCGGTCATGCCCCGCGACCCCAACGGCAAGCTGTACAAGCGCCGCCTCCGCGACCCGTACTGGGAGGGGCACGAACGCCCGCTCTGACCCGCTCCGACCTCCGGTCCCCAGGCCCGGTCGAGGAGATCCTCGCCACGTTCCCGCACGTCCGCGCCGGTCACGGCAGTGGAGGAAAAGGGTGAATGATCTCTTTGTGGCAGGATGCGGATCATGAGTTCGAGTACGGCATCAATGACACGAAAATGGACGACCTGGGGGCCGGTGGTGGCCGCGGTGGCCCTGGGCGTGGCCTGGGGGCGCGGCCTCCCGGGCTTCGCCGTCGGCCTCATCGCGCTCTGCCTCATGGCGGCCGTCCTCGCGGCCGTCCACCACGCGGAGGTGATCGCCCACCGCGTCGGCGAACCCTTCGGCTCCCTCGTCCTCGCCGTGGCCGTGACGGTCATCGAGGTCGGACTCATCGTCACCCTGATGGCCGGGGGCGGCGACAAGACCGCCACGTACGCCCGCGACACCGTCTTCGCCGCTGTCATGATCACCTGCAACGGCATCGTCGGCCTCTCCCTCCTGGTCGCCGCGCTCCGCAACCGCGTCGCGGTCTTCAACGCCGAGGGCTCCGGCGGCGCGCTCGCCACCGTCTGCACCCTCGCCGTGATGACGCTGGTCCTGCCGACCTTCACCACGAGCCATCAGGGCCCCGAGTTCTCCACGGCACAACTCGCCTTCGCCGCCGTCGCCTCCCTCTGTCTGTACGGCACCTTCGTCGCCGTACAGACGGTTCGGCACCGCGACTACTTCCTGCCCGTGCCGCGCCCGGGGCACGAATCCGAGGACGAGCACGCCGAGCCCCCGAGCGACCGCGAGACCTGGACCAGCCTCGCCCTGCTCCTCCTCGCCCTCGTGGCCGTCGTCGGCAACGCCAAACTGGTTTCGCCCACCATCGAGGACGGGGTCGAGTCGGCGGGCCTGCCCAAGGCGGTCGTCGGCGTCGTCATCGCCATGATGGTGCTGCTCCCCGAAACCCTCGCGGCCGTCCGCGCGGCGCGCAGGGACCGCGTGCAGACCAGCCTCAACCTCGCCTACGGCTCCGCGATCGCCAGCATCGGCCTGACGGTTCCGGCGATCGCCCTCGCCTCGATCTGGCTGTCCGGGCCCCTGGTGCTCGGCCTGGGGCCGCTCCACATGGTCCTGCTCGCACTCACCGGCGTGGTGAGCGCCCTGACCGTGGTGCCCGGACGGGCCACCCTCCTCCAGGGCGCTGTCCACCTCGCGATCTTCGCCGCCTTCGTGTTCCTGTCGTTCAGCCCCTGACCGACGGAGCCGCTCCCTGACGCCCCCTCGGCGCGGGCGGGCGCAGGACGTCCTTCTCACAGAACCAGGAGGCGATCCGGCGTCCGCCCGCGCCCGGCTGCCCGTCGCCTCGTCGGCGGCCCCTTCGGCATCCGAGGTCCGAGGTCTTCCAGCGCACTGCACGGTACTTGACCTTCCGTCAGGCGCCCGTTCAGGATCACGACATGAACAGACTCCTCAGCCGTACCGTCGACGGCGTCCTGCGCATGAGTGCCCAGCGGGTGCCCGACCGGATCGCCGTCCGGTACGCCGACCGGACCTGGACGTACGCGGAGCTGGACGCCGCGGTCTCCACCGCCGCGGCCGTCCTGAGGGAGTCGCACCACGGCCCCGGCCTGCCCGACCGGGCCCGCGTGGCCACCTACGGGCACAACTCGGACGCCTATCTCATCGCGTTCCTCGCCTGTGCCCGGGCCGACCTGATCCACGTGCCGGTCAACCACCACCTGACCGGCGACGATCTCGGATACCTCCTGGAGCAGTCGGAGAGCTCGCTCGTGCTCGCCGACCCGGGGCTCGCGGACCGCGTCCCGGACGGCTTTCCGGTCAAGCTGCTCCGGGACGCGCCCGGTTCGTTCCTCGACTCCCTCGCCGAACCGGACGACTACGACACCGACCGGGACGCCCGTGAGTACGTCCAACTGCTCTACACCTCGGGCACCACCGCACTCCCCAAGGGCGCGATGATGACCCACCGTGCGCTCGTCCACGAGTACGCGAGCGCCATCGAGGCCCTCGACCTGAGCGAGGAGGACCGGCCGGTCCACGCGCTGCCGCTCTACCACTCGGCGCAGATGCACGTCTTCCTGCTGCCCTACCTCGCCGTCGGAGCCGAGAACACGATCGTCGACGGTCCCGACCCGACCGTGCTGTTCGACCTGATCGAGGCCGGCAGGGCCGACAGCCTGTTCGCCCCACCGACCGTGTGGATCGGCCTCGCCCACCACCCCCGCTTCGACGAGTGCGACCTGTCCGCCCTGCGCAAGGCCTACTACGGCGCCTCCATCATGCCCGTGCCGGTTCTGGAGCGCCTGCGCGCCCGCCTGCCGGAGCTGGCCTTCTACAACTGCTTCGGACAGTCGGAGATCGGCCCGCTCGCCACCGTCCTCGGCCCCGACGAGCACGAGGGCCGGATGGAGTCCTGCGGCCGTCCCGTACGACACGTCGAGGCCAGGGTCGTGGACGAGGCCGGCGAGGACGTCCCCGACGGCACTCCCGGGGAGATCGTCTACCGCTCCCCCCAGCTGTGCGACGGCTACTGGCGCAAGCCCGACGAGACCAAGGAAGCGTTCCGGGGCGGTTGGTTCCACTCGGGCGACCTCGCGGTCCGCGACGCCGAGGGCTATCTGACGATCGTCGACCGGGTGAAGGACGTCATCAACTCCGGCGGGGTCCTCGTCGCCTCCCGACAGGTCGAGGACGTGCTCTACGGCCACCCGGCGGTCGCCGAGGTGGCCGTCATCGGCCTTCCGGACGAGCGCTGGATCGAGGCGGTCACGGCCGTCGTCGTCCCCCGGGGCGAGGTCGACGAGGCCGAACTCCTGGCCCACGCCCGAGAGGGCCTGGCCGGCTTCAAGGCGCCGAAGCGCGTCTTCCTGGTGGACGCGCTTCCCCGCAACGCCAGCGGAAAGATCCTCAAGCGGGACCTGCGGGACCGCTTCGGCGCATCATGACCGTACCGTCACGGGCACGGTCACGGGCAGGGCACGGCGCGGGGCCGCTCCGGCGGCGCCGTCCGGCCCGCCGCCGTCCGGTCCGGTCGTCGTTGCCGCGGCGTCCGTCGGACCTCCGGTGCGTCAGCCCTTGCGCTCCTCCACCACGCAGAGGATGTTGCCCTCGCTGTCCTTGAACCAGGCGCCCCGCATGGTGTCCGATTCGGCCACGCCGTCGACCGTCTTGATGTCGGGCAGGTCGTATTCCTCGAAGGTGACGCCCTTGGAACGCAGTTGCGACATCTCGCCGTCCAGGTCGTCGACCTTCCAGCTCGCCAGGGTGTGTCCGGCCTGGCCGCCGTAGGGGGTCTCATAGAGACCGATCGTCGTGCCGCCGCACTCGTACCTGGTGTCCTCGGGGGTCTCCCGGGTGAGAGGAAGCCCGAGGGTCTCCGAGTAGAAGCGCTTGGCCCGGTTCATGTCGTTGACCGGAATGATCGCGGCTATGGGGGAGTCCGACAGCATCGCAACCACCTCCTTCCTCCAGGCTACGCGCCCCGCAGGTCCACGACCCGCTTGATCTTGCCCACCGAGCGCTCCAGCGTCTCCGGGTCCACCACCTCCACGGCCACCGAGACCCCGATCCCGTCCTTCACCGCCGTCGCGAGCGTCCGGGCGGCCTCCGCGCGCTCCTCCGGCGTCGCGTCCGGACGGGCCTCGGCCCGCACGGTCAGGGCGTCGAGCCGGCCCTCCCGGGTCAGCCGCACCTGGAAGTGTGGTGCCACCCCCGGGGTACGCAGCACGACCTCCTCGATCTGGGTGGGGAAGAGGTTCACCCCGCGCAAGATGATCATGTCGTCGCTACGCCCGGTGACCTTCTCCATCCGGCGGAACACCCGGGCGGTTCCGGGCAGCAGCCGGGTGAGGTCACGGGTCCGGTAGCGGATCACCGGCATCGCCTCCTTGGTGAGCGAGGTGAAGACGAGTTCGCCCTCCTCCCCGTCCGGCAGCACCTCGCCGGTGAACGGATCCACGACCTCCGGGTAGAAGTGGTCCTCCCAGATGTGCAGGCCGTCCTTGGTCTCCACGCACTCCTGCGCCACGCCGGGGCCGATCACCTCCGAGAGGCCGTAGATGTCGACCGCGTCGATCGCGAACCGCTCCTCGATCTCCTTCCGCATCTCTTCCGTCCACGGTTCCGCGCCGAAGACGCCCACCTGCAGCGAGGTGGAGCGCGGGTCCACGCCCTGGCGCTCGAACTCGTCGAGCAGGGTCAGCATGTACGAGGGGGTCACCATGATGACCTCGGGTCGGAAGTCCTGGATGAGCTGCACCTGTCGGGCCGTCATGCCGCCGGAGGCCGGGATCACCGTGCAGCCGAGGCGTTCGGCGCCGTAGTGGGCGCCGAGTCCGCCGGTGAACAGGCCGTACCCGTAGGCCACGTGGACTTTGTGGCCGGGCCGTGCTCCGGCGGCGCGCAGAGAACGGGCCACCACGTCCGCCCACCGGTCCAGATCGCCCTCGGTGTACCCGACGACCGTCGGTCGGCCGGTGGTGCCGCTGGAGGCGTGGATGCGTCGGACGCGGGACTGGTCGACGGCGAACATGCCGAAGGGGTAGTGGTCGCGCAGGTCGGACTTGGCGGTGAAGGGGAAACGAGCCAGGTCGGAGAGCGCGTTGCAGTCGTCCGGGGTCAGCCCGGCCGCGTCGAAGGAGCGCCGGTAGAACGCGACGTTCTCGTAGGCGTGGCGCAGGGTCGTGCGCAGCCGCTCCAGTTGGAGGGCCGCCAGCTCCTCGCGCCCGAGCCGTTCGCCGCTGTCCAGCAGTTCCGTCATGCGCCACTCCTCCGCCGCCGTAAAACGGACTACCGATCATTCGGTCGATCCGTTCCGGGTCAGTAAAACCGGAGGCACCGGGGGCTTGGCAAGGGGGCCGGCGAACTTTTCGCACCCGAAGCGCCCCGCCGTGGCGCCCGACCGGGCGCGCCGCCGGAGGGACCCGGGGCCGGACTCCTCAGGCCGGCCAGTGCGCCGGGCGGTCGAAGCCCTCGGGGAGTCGGGTCGCGGCGTTCCCGCGTGCCGAGTTCAGCTGCGGCTGCGTCAGGAAGAGCGCGTCCGTGAGGTCCGCGCCCGACAGGTCGGCATCCCGCAGGTCAGCACCGATCAGGTCGGTGACGGAAAGGTCCGCCGCGATCAGCAGCGCCCCGCGCAGGTCCGTGCCCCGCAGCTTCGCCCCGCGCAGCCGCTTCCCCATCAGGTCCGCCCCGCGCCGGCTCTTCGGGCGGCGACCGGCCGTGGCCCGGACCAGTTCGCTCGTCCTGAGGAGCAGCGGGTTGGCCTGCGCCCGGACGGCAGCCACGTCCAACCGTTCCAGCTCCGCCGGAGTGCCCGCGGCCAGCTCCTCGACCCGGGCGAGCGCGGCCCGCAGCTCGGGGTGGACCGGGCGGGCCGTGGGCAACGCCAGGGCTTCCGTGAGGTAGCGCAGCAGTTCGTGCAACTGGCGCACCACCGGAAACACCTCGTACATCCGGCGGGCCGTCTCCGGCGCCTCCCGCCAGGACACCCCGCCGAAGGTGACCTGGGAGACCCGCTGGCCGGCACCGAAGCAGTCGTACACCGTGCACCCCTGGTAACCGCTCCGCCGCAGCCGCTCGTGCATCCCACAACGGAAGTCTTCCCGGAGGTTGCGGCAGGGCTCGCCCGACGCCTTGTTCACGGGGAAGTCGGCGGACCTGGCGAAGGGAAGTGCCACGCAGCACAGGCCGAAGCAGTTCGCGCAGTCGCCGCGCAGCGCGGATTCCCGGGTGTCGGACACGGTGAAACGATTCCTTTGCGTATCGGATGAACACTCACCGTATCGCGCCCCGGTGACGTGCTCTCGGTGAAACCGTTTGCGGACGCCCCGCGGGCCCGGTGAAGATCCAGAACATGCCGACGTTCACGACCCATGACGGAACCGAACTCTCCTACCGGCTGCGCGGAGAAGGGGAACCGCTGCTCTGCCTCGCGGGCGGGCCGATGCGCGATGTCGCGTACCTCGGGAACCTCGGAGGACTCGACGCCCACCGCACCCTCGTCCTGCTCGATGCGCGCGGCACCGGGGCGAGTGCCGTGCCCGTCGATCCCGGGACGTACCGCTGTGACCGGCAGGTCGGCGACGTCGAGGCCCTGCGCCGCCACCTCGGCCTGGAGCGGATCGACCTCCTCGGCCACTCGGCGGGCGGAAACCTCGCCCTCCTGTACGCCGCCGCCCACCCCGAGCGGATCCGCTCCCTGGTCCTCGTCACCTCCGCCGGGCGCGCCCTCGGCGTCGACACCACCGACGAGGAGTGGGACGAGGCCGCCGAGGTCTTCGCCGACCGGTCCTGGTACCCGCGGGCCGGGCCGAACTCGACGCGATCGCCCCGGACACCCCGCTGCCCCGGGTCCATGAGATCGCCGCCCCCTTCGCCTACGGCCGCTGGGACGCCCCCGCCCGCGAGCACGCGGCAGCCGCGGGGCGGGAGACGAACTGGGAAGCCGCCTCCCGCTACCACGGCGAGGGCGCCTACCACCCCGAGGAGACCCGTCGCGCGCTCACCGCGCTCACCGCGCCCGTCCTGGTCCTGGCGGGCGAGTACGACGCCGGACCGACGCCCGCCAAGGCCGCCGAAGCGGCGGCCTTCCTCCCGGACGCCCGGCTCGTCGTCCAGCGGGGCGCCGGACACCACCCCTGGGTGGACGACGCGGACGCCTTCGTCCGTGCGCTCGCGGCCTTCCTCGACCCCGCCGTCCGCACGGTGTCCGTGGACGGGGTGCGGCTCGCGTACCGGGTCGCGGGATCCGAAGAGGCCCCGCCCGTCGTCCTCGTCCACGGTCGGGGCGAGGACAGCGGGTCGTGGAAGGAGATCACCGCGGACCTGGCCGCCGACCACCGGGTGTACGCGATCGACCTGCGGGGGCACGGACTCAGCGACCGGCCCGGCCGTTACGGCTTCGAGGACTTCCGCGACGAGCTCGGCGGCTTCCTCAAGGCCCTCGACCTCACCGGTGCCTCCGTCGTCGCCCATTCGATGGGCGCCGCCGCCGCGTGCCTCCTCGCCGAGCGCGAGCCGGGTCTCATCGGCCGTCTCGTCCTGGAGGAACCGCCCGCCTTCGTCCCGCTCGACCCGCCCCGGCCGGTGCTCCGGCGTCCCGAGGGGCCGCTCCCCTTCGACTGGGAGATCGTCCCGACGACCGACGCCCAGTTGAACGCCCCCGATCCGGCCTGGCGTGCGGAGCTCTCCGTGATCACGGCGCCCACGCTCGTCCTCGCGGGCGGTCCGACCAGCCACGTTCCGCAGGAGCAGCTGGCAGGACTCGTCGAGGCCGTTCCCCGGGCCCGTCTCGTCACGATCGGAGCCGGACACCTGGTCCACTGCGATCGCCCGGCCGAATTCCTCGCCGAGATCAGGGAGTTCGGGGTCTAGCCGGTCGGCCGGACTCCGGCTCCGCCGGCCGGCGGAGCCGGAGTCCGGGCGCTGCCGCTCCTCCTCCGGGGCGGGTTCCCGCTGCCGTCCGGCTCCGTCCCGACCGACCGTCAGGCACGCCCCTCGGCGTCCGCCTCGATCGCCGTCGTGCGGGCCCAGCGGTAGTCCGCCTTGCCGCTGGGGGAGCGCTGGATGCTTTCGGTGAGGACCAGTTGGCGGGGGACCTTGTACCCCGCGAGCTGTTGCCGACAGTGGTCCTGGAGGCTCTCCAGGTCCAGCGGCGCTGCGTCCGGCCGGAGTTGGACGACCGCGGCCACGTGGTTGCCCCAGCGGGCGTCGGGGACCCCGGCGACGAGGGCGTCGTACACGTCGGGGTGGGACTTCAGGGCCTGTTCCACCTCCTCGGGATAGACCTTCTCGCCGCCGGTGTTGATGCACTGGGAGCCCCGGCCGAGCACCGTGACCACCCCGCTCTCGTCCACGGTCGCCATGTCGCCGAGGAGGACCCAGCGCACGCCGTCCCGCTCGAAGAAGGTCTCGGCGGTCTTGACGGGGTCGTTGTAGTAGCCGAGCGGGACGTGGCCGCGCTGGGCGAGGCGGCCGGTCTCGCCCGCGGTGACGGGGGAGAGGGCGACCGGGTCGACGACCTGGGTGCGTTCGTTGACGTGCAGGCGGAAGCCCTTGGCGGGGCCCGCGTCGTCGGTGGCGCGGCCGTTGGAGCCGGATTCGGTGGAACCGAAGTTGTTGAGCAGCAACACGTGCGGCATCAGTTCCTGGAGTTGGGCCCGCACCGTCTCGGACATGATCGCCCCGGAGGACGAGAGGCTGAAGAGCGCGGACAGGTCCGTGTCCCCGAGCGGCCCGCGCAGCGCGTCCACGAGCGGACGCAGCATCGCGTCGCCGACCAGGGAGATGCTGGAGACCCTCTCCTTCTCCAGGGTGCGCAACACCTCTTCGGGCACGTACTTGCGGTGGAGGACCACCCGCTGACCGTAGTTGAGGGCGATGAACGCGGTCAGCGTGGAGGTTCCGTGCATGAGGGGCGGTGCGGGGAAGAAGGTGATGCCCGAACCTCCCGCCGCGACCCGCTCCGCCAACTCCTCGGGGCGCTTCACCGGCTCGCCCGAGGGGTCACCACCGAAGAGGCCCGCGAAGAACAGGTCCTCCTGGCGCCACAGGACTCCCTTGGGCATGCCGGTCGTGCCGCCGGTGTAGATGATGAAGAGGTCGTCGCCGGACCGGGTGCCGAAACCGCGCTCCGGCGAACCGGCGGCCTCGGCCTCCGCGAACGGCACGCAGTCGAATGCCGGAGCACCCCCGATCACGGAGCCCTGCCGTGCGGGTCCGTCCCCCGGGCCGGGGGCGGGGCCGCGGTCGGTGGTCGGGCGGTGGTCGGGCGGGGTCCCCACCCGCACGAGGTGCCGCAGCTTCTCCGCCTGCGGCGCCGCCGCCGCGACCCGGTCGGTGAACTCGGCGTCGAAGACGAGTGCGGCGAGGTCGGCGTCCCGGTAGAGGTAGACGAGCTCTTCCTCCACGTACCGGTAGTTCACGTTGACCGGCACGATCCGCGCCTTGAGGCAGGCGAGGAGGGTCTGTAGGTATTCCACGCCGTTGTACAGGTGGAGTCCGAGGTGCTCGCCGGGGCGGATGCCCGCGTCCGTCAGGTGGTGCGCGATGCGGTTGGCGGCGGCGTCGAGCTCGGCGTAGGTCAGCCGGCGTTCCGCTCCGGTGCCCGGATGGTCGACGTACACCAGCGCCTCGCGGTCGGGGACCACGTCGACGACGGATTCGAACAGGTCGGCAAGGTTGTACTCCACCGTTCCTCCTGACCCCGGTTCGCGCTGGTTCGCATGGACTCGGCGGTCATTAGAGCGTCGACGGGGCACCGGGGGAAGGGGGTGCGCAGAAGAATCTGACTGAGTGTCAGAAAACTATTGAACTGACCTCCACACTCCTGCAACCTGTTCCAGAACTGGAGACGGGAGACCTCATGGGCGGTACCGAACACCTCGACGTCCGGCGCGTAGGCGCCACGCTCGTCCTCACCCTGAACCGGCCCGAGGCCAAGAACGCGCTCTCGCTGCCGATGCTCGTCGGCCTCCACGACGCCTGGCTGGAAGCCGATGCCGACGACGGGGTCCGCTCCCTCGTCCTCACCGGCGCGGGCGGGGCCTTCTGCGCGGGCATGGACCTCAAGGCCCTCGCCGGCAAGGGCATGGGCGGCGAGCGGTACCGGGACCGGCTGAAGGCGGACCCCGACCTGCACTGGAAGGCCATGCTCCGCCACCACCGCCCCCGCAAACCGGTCATCGCCGCCGTCGAGGGGTACTGCGTCGCCGGCGGCACCGAGATCCTCCAGGGCACCGACATCCGGATCGCGGCGGCCTCCGCCACCTTCGGCCTCTTCGAGGTGCGGCGCGGCCTCTTCCCCATCGGCGGCTCCACCGTCCGCCTGCCCCGCCAGATCCCCCGCACCCATGCCCTCGAAATGCTCCTCACCGGACGCCCGTACGGTGCGGAGGAAGCGGCCCGGATCGGCCTCGTCGGCCGCGTCGTCCCCGACGGCACCGCACTGGACGCGGCCCTCGAACTCGCCGACCGGATCAACGCCTGCGGGCCGCTGGCCGTCGAGGCCGTCAAGGCGTCCGTGTACGAAACGGCCGGGATGACCGAGGCGGACGGGCTCGCCGCCGAGCTGAAGAGGGGCTGGCCGATCTTCGACACGGCGGACGCGAAGGAGGGGGCGAGGGCCTTCGCAGAGAAGAGGGCGCCGGTGTACCGCCGAGAATGAGGCCCTCCTGCACCCTCCTGCCCTTCCGCGTCCGGCCGTGCGGGAACCCGCCCCGGGAACGGCGGCGGAACATCCCCATCCCCGTGCCGCGGGATTCGCCCCGCCGACCCGTCCGGCACACGGGTCCGGCCGCGGAAGGGACGGGGGCGAAGCCCCGCGCAGCGGACCGCCGTCGCACCCCACGCCCGCCCACCCGTCAGGAAGGAACCGTCCCGTGAACGCTGCCGCACCCCCGCCGGAGGCGCTCCGCGCCCCCCTCGTCGTCGAGTTCCCCTTCACCCGCTCCCTCGGGCCCGTCCAGTCCGCCTTCCTCACCGGACTCCGCGACCGCACGGTGCTGGGCGTGCGGACCGAGGAGGGGCGGGTGCTCGTGCCGCCCGTCGAGTACGACCCCGCCACCGCCGCCGAGCTCCGCGAGCTCGTCGAGGTCGCCGCCACCGGCACCGTCACCACCTGGGCCTGGAACCCCGATCCCCGCCCCGGGCAACCACTCGCGACCCCCTTCGCCTGGGTCCTGGTCCGCCTCGACGGCGCCGACACCGCCCTCCTGCACGCCCTCGACGCGCCCGGTCCCGAAGCCGTCCGCACCGGGCTGCGGGTCCGGATCCGCTGGGCCGCGGAACGCTCCGGTGCCATCACCGACGTCGCCTGCTTCGAGCCGTACGGGAGCGGGGCCGCGCCGGAACGCGAACCGGCCCCCCACGAAGGCCGGTTCGACGAACCGGTGACCGGCATCGTCGCCCCCGCGCGCCTGGACTACACCTACGGCCCCGGCCGCGCCCAGAGCCGCTATCTGCACGCGCTCGCCGAACGGCGCACCGTCGGCGAGCGCTGTCCCTCCTGCGCCAAGGTGTACGTGCCGCCCCGCGGCGCCTGCCCCACCTGCGGCATCGCCACCACCGACCGGGTCGAGGTCGGCCCCCGGGGCACCGTCACCACCTTCTGCATCGTCAACATCAAGGCGAAGAACCTCGACATCGAAGTGCCCTACGTCTACGCCCACATCGCCCTCGACGGGGCCGACCTCGCCCTCCACGGACGCATCGCCGGCATCCCCTACGACCGGGTCCGGATGGGCCTCCGGGTCGAACCCGTGTGGAGCGGGGACGGCCGCTACCCGGACCACTACCGGCCCACCGGCGAGCCCGACGCCGACTACGACACCTACAAGGAGCTGCTGTGACGCCACACCGGCCGGACCGGGAGGTGGCGATCGTCGCCTTCGCCCAGAGCGACCACCGACGGCACACCGACGAACTGTCCGAGGCCGAACTGATCATGCCCGTCCTGCACGAGGTGCTGCGTCGGGCCGGCCTCACGACCGCCGACATCGGCTTCACCTGCTCCGGGTCCTCCGACTACCTCGCCGGGCGCGCCTTCTCCTTCACCATGGCGCTCGACGCCGTCGGGGCCTGGCCCCCGATCTCCGAGTCCCACGTGGAGACGGACGGCGCCTGGGCGCTGTACGAGGCATGGGTGAAACTGCTGACCGGCGAGGCCGACACGGCCCTCGTCTACTCCTACGGCAAGTCCTCGTCCGGCTCCGTCCGCGACGTCCTCACCCGCCAACTCGATCCGTACTACCTCGCCCCCCTCTGGCCGGATTCCGTTGCCCTCGCCGCCCTCCAGGCCCAAGCCCTCGTCGACGCGGGAGTCACCGACGAACCCGCCCTCGCCGCCATCGCCACCCGCAGCCGCACGGATGCGACGACGAACCCGCACGCCCAGGTCCGGGGCGCCCGCCCACAGGGCGGATACGTGGTCCACCCCCTCCGTGCCGGTGACTGCCCGCCCATCGGCGACGGCGCCGCAGCCGTGATCCTCGCCGCCGGCGACCGGGCCCGCGAGTTGTGCCGGCGCCCCGCCTGGATCCGTGGCATGGACCATCGGATCGAGGCCCACTCCCTCGGCGTCCGCGACCTCACCGACTCGCCCTCCACCCGCCTCGCCGCCGAACGCGCCGGAGCCTTCGAAAGGCCCGTCGACACCGCTGAACTCCACGCTCCCTTCACCTCCCAGGAGGTCGTCCTGAGGAAGGCCCTCGGCCTCGACGACGACGTGACGATCAACCCGTCCGGCGGGGCGCTCGCCGCCAACCCCGTCATGGCCGCGGGGCTCGTGCGGCTCGGCGAAGCGGCAGCCCGCATCCACCGGGGCGAATCCGACCGTGCCCTCGCCCACGCGACCTCGGGCCCCTGCCTCCAGCAGAACCTGGTCGCCGTCCTGGAAGGAGACCGCCGTGGCTAAGGAGCCCGTAGCCGTCGTCGGCATCGGCCAGACCAAGCACGTGGCCGCCCGCAGGGACGTGTCGATCGCCGGGCTCGTCCGCGAGGCCGCGCTCCGCGCCCTGGAGGACGCCGCCCTGACCTGGGCGGACATCGACGCCGTCGTCATCGGCAAGGCCCCCGACTTCTTCGAGGGCGTCATGATGCCCGAGCTCTACCTCGCCGACGCCCTCGGGGCCGTCGGCAAGCCCGTGCTCCGCGTGCACACCGCCGGTTCCGTCGGCGGCTCCACGGCGCTGGTCGCCGCCAACCTGGTCTCCGCGCGCGTCCACCGGACCGTCCTCACCCTCGCCTTCGAGAAGCAGTCGGAGTCCAACGCGATGTGGGGACTCTCCCTCCCCGTCCCCTTCCAGCAGCCGCTCCTCGCCGGCGCCGGAGGATTCTTCGCCCCGCACGTCCGGGCCTACATGCGCCGCACCGGCGCCCCCGGGAACATCGGATCCCTCGTCGCGTACAAGGACCGGCGCAACGCGCTCAAGAACCCGTACGCCCACCTCCACGAGCACGACGTCACCCTGGAGAAGGTCCAGGCCTCCCCGATGCTCTGGGACCCCATCCGCTACTCCGAGACCTGCCCCTCCTCGGACGGCGCCTGCGCCATGGTCCTCACCGATCGCGACGGCGCCGCCCGCGCGCCGCGACCGCCGGCCTGGGTGCACGGCGGGGCCATGCGCAGCGAGCCCACCCTCTTCGCCGGCAAGGACTTCGTCTCCCCGCGGGCCGGCCGCGACTGCGCGGCCGACGTCTACCGGCAGGCCGGCATCACCGACCCCCGGCGCGAGATCGATGCCGTCGAGATGTACGTGCCCTTCTCCTGGTACGAACCCATGTGGTTGGAGAACCTCGGGTTCGCCGAAGAGGGCGAGGGCTGGAAGCTCACCGAGGCCGGGGTGACCGAACTCGACGGCGACCTGCCCGTGAACCCGTCCGGCGGGGTGCTGTCCACCAACCCCATCGGGGCCTCGGGAATGATCCGCTTCGCCGAAGCGGCCCTCCAGGTGCGCGGGGACGCCGGCGCCCATCAGATCGACGGAGCCCGTCGGGCGCTCGGCCACGCCTACGGCGGCGGTGCCCAGTTCTTCGCCATGTGGCTCGTCGCCGACGCCCCACCGGCAACGTAGGGCCTGCTGAACCCTCCGGGGGAGGACCTCTAGGCTGGCCCCATGACAGCGGAACGTGACCTGACCCGGCTCCTCGCCGGGATGCGCCCGGAGCTCGACCCCGGCCGCTACGTCTTCACCACGGTGGACGGCCCCGCCGCCCCGGCCGGGGTCGCCCCCGTCGTCACCGTCGCCGAGGACGAGGGCCTCACCCTCGTCGTACGGCAGGAGGAGGCGGACGCCGCCGCCCTGCCCTACGCCTACGTGGCGGGCAGGATCACCCTCCGGGTCCACTCCGCGCTCGACGCGGTGGGACTCACCGCGGCCGTCGCGGGCGAGCTCGCCGCTGCAGGCATGAGCTGCAACGTGGTGGCCGGATTCCACCACGATCACCTCTTCGTCGAACACGACCGGGCCGACGAGGCGTTGGCCGTCCTGAACCGTCTCGCGCGGCGGACGGCCGGCTTCGGCGAATGACGGTCACAAGCGGCGCCGACGGGCGTACGCTGGGGCCTTCACGGGGCCAACCGCCCGGTGCCCCTGATCGCGCGCCGGACGTGCGCCCTCGACCTGGGGGTGCAGCGTGGCACGTCAAGGCGACCGGCCGACCCGACGGGGAGGCAGCCTCTTCGAACGCGAAGCGGCACTCAATGCGGCCGAAGAAGCCCTTGACCTCCTGATGGGCACGGCCGAAGAGCCGCCCTGGCCCGTACCCGCGCCCCGCACTCCCCACGGCCCCCACCTCGTTGCGGTGCCGAACCGGCGGCCGACCGGGGACCGCACGCCGGGTCCCGCCTCCGATCCCGTACGTCCTGCCCGTCCGGAAGCCGGCCCCGCACGCCGCCCCGGCCGGGTGCCGGGACCCCGACCCGTGCCCGACCCCTCCCGCCCCCACGGGTCCGGGGAGCATCCGCCGGACCGCGGTCGCGGCGCCGGCGGCCCCGTCGGCGCGGACCCCTCCGACGGCACGGGAGGCACCGATCCCTCTGCCGGAACCGATGCCCCCCGCGGCTCCCGTCCCCCCGTCGCACGGCGCGGCGGAGTCCTCGCCTATGCCGCACCCGGCGGACTGGGCAAGACCACCCTGCTCGCCGAGGTCCGCCGTCGCGCCGCCGCACGGGGCTGCACCGTGCTCTCCGCCCGCGGCGGCGACCAGGAGCAGCGGGTGGCCTTCCACGTCGCCCGGCAGCTGCTCCAGCCGCCGCTGGCCCACGCCTCCGACGCCGAGCTGCGCGAGCGCCTCGGGTCCTGGTACGACATCGTCGGCCCCGCCCTGGGACTCCGGGTCGCCGGGGAGGGGGCACCGCCGGACCCGCAGGGGCTGCGCGACGGCCTCGACTGGGTCCTCACCCACCTCGCCGTGCGGCGCGATCCGCTCGTCGTCGTCCTCGACGACCTCCACTGGGCCGACCCCGAGTCCCTCGGTTGGCTCGCCGCCTTCGCCCCCCGTGCGGAGGAACTGCCCATGCTGTTCGTCGTTGCCTATCGTCCCGACGAACTCCCGCTAGAAGGAATGGAGTTCACGGGGCGTCGATCCGGGCGACGACCCCTCGGACTGGATCCGCTCACCTCTTCCGCCGTCGCCCGCCTCGTCCGCGCCCACGTCGGCGCCCACGCCGACGACGCCTTCTGCCGCGACTTCTGGGCCGCGACCTCCGGAAGCCCCTTCGAAGCGGTCGAGCTCGCCGCGAAGGTGTGTGCCCGCGGCCTCGATCCCACCGCCGGCAGCGCCGGAGAGCTGCACGACCTCGCCGCCGCCCTCAAGGGCAGCGGACTCGTCGCCCGCCTCGAACGGCTGGGCGCCGCCACCGTCCGTCTGGCCTGGGCCTGCGCGGTCCTCGGCGCCGGGATCTCGCCGCAGCTGGCCGGGGCCGTCGCCGGGCTCGGCAGCGAGGCGGTCGCCGACGGCGCCGAACTCCTTCGGGAGGCCAGGGTCCTGGCCGAGGCCGAAGGACCGGACGGGCCGCTGGAGTTCGTCCATCCGCTCATCGCCACCACCGTGTACCGGTCCATCCCCGCCGCCACCCGGGTCGCGCTGCACGGCCAGGCCGCCTGGTGCGTCGTGGACGCCGGCCTCGGTTCCACCGCCGCCGCCCGCCACCTCCTGGAGACCCACCCCGAGGGCGACCCCTGGGTCGTCCACCAGCTCCGCGCCGCCGCCGGGGAGAACCTCCGCGCCGGAGCCCCCGACGCGGCCCGCCGCTTCCTGGCCCGTGCCCTGCGCGAGCCCCCCGCCGCCGACGACCGGGCCGCGGTCCTCTACGAACTGGGCTGTTCCTCCCTCCTCACCGAACCCGCCACGACCGTCAACCACCTGCGCGCCGCCCTGGAGGAGCCCGTCGCCGATCCGGCCCTCCGCCACGGCATCGTCTACCGCCTCTCCCAGGTCCTCGCCCACAGCGACCGCCTGGTGGAGGCGTCCGAACTCCTCGCCCGTGAGGCGGGCCGGACCACCGACGCCCGCAGCCGGCTGCGGATGCAGGCAGAGAAGTTCATGTGGGACGCCTTCCGCGCCGACGAACCCGATTCGCCCGCCCGCTCACGCCGCCTCGCGGCCCTCGCCGACCGGCTCACCGGACGCGACCTCACCGAGCGGTACGTCATCGGGCTGCGCGCCTGGGACGCCACCCTTCGCGCCGAGCCCTCCGCGGTGGCCCTCCGTCACGCCGAGCGCGCCCTCGAAGGCGGGCTGAGCTGGGCCGACGAAGGGCGGGGCTTCGAGGTGCCGGTCCTCGTCGCCCTCACTTTCCTCTACGCCGACCGCCCCGGTCGAGCAGAGGAACTCTTCGCCGCCGGCACGGCCGAGTTCGAGCACCAAGGCTGGCGCGGCGCCCACCTCTCCTTCGCCTACACCCTGCTCGGCTACATCCGCTACCGGCGCGGTCGGCTGGTCGAGGCGGAGGACTTCGTCCGCTCCGGGCTGCGCCTCGCCGAGCGCGTCGGCCCCCGCACCCCCGCACAGTGGTACGCGGTGGGGGTCCTCATCGAGGTCCTCCTCGCCCGGGGACGCCCCGAGGAAGCCGCCCGCACCGCCCACGGTCACGACTTCGGCGAACCCTTCCCCGCGGCCGTCACCTTCCCCGACTCCCAGACCGTCCACGCCGAGCTGCTCCTGGCCCGGGGGCGTCCCGAGGAGGCCGCCGCGGAGCTGGCCTCCGTCGGCCGCCGCCTCGACCCGCGCGGCATGCGCAATCCGGCCTGGTGTCCCTGGCAGCTCCACCTCGCCCTCGCCGAGGCCGCCACCACCCCCCTCCAGGCCCGTCGCACGGCAGAGGGCGCGGTCGCCCGCGCCCGTCAGTACGGTGCGCCGTCCACGATCGGGCAGGCGCTCCGGGTGGCCGCGGAGGTGTCCGAGCCCTCGGCGCGCGTGAAGCTCCTGGAGGAGTCCGTGGACTGGCTCGACCGGTCGCCCGCCGCCTATGAGCTCGCCCGCTCCCTCGTCGCCCTGGGTGCCGCCCTGCGCCGCACCGAACGCTCGGGAGAGGCCGCCGAGCACCTCTACCGGGGACTGGAGGCAGCACAGGACTGCGGCGCCGACGGCCTCGTCGACGAGGCACGGACCGAACTGGCCGCGGCCGGGCTGCGTCCCCGTACGCTGCACCCGGCCGACACGGACGTGCTCACCGCCCGTGAGCGCGCCGTCGCCGAACTCACCGTCCGTGATCGGGACGCGGTCGCCGTGCTCGGCATCGACGCGACCGCCGTCGGGCGGGCCCTGTCGTCGGTCTACCGCAAGCTCGGCACCGATCGCACGGGCCTCGACCGGGCCCTGGCGAAGGCGAAGGGGGCCTTCGAGCGGGGGTGAGCGGAGGAGGGCGCCCGGCGCGTCGCGCCGTGCGTCGGGGCACGTACCATGGCCCTATGTCCTTCCTCCGCCGCCGTAGCGCCGCCACACCCGCGGGCCCGGACTTCGACGTCCTGGCCATGGACCCGGGGGACTGGCCCGGCAATCTCGGCGCCGGTCTGCTGCCCGCACCCGACGGTTCCTGCCAGGGCGTCTTCCTCCGGTACGACCTGTTCGGCGGTCGCGGACCCGCGATGATCATCGGCAACCTCCCGGAGGGCTCCCCGGCCCGTGAGCTCGCCGACGGACAGATCCCGTTCGAGGTGGCGCAGCTCCTCGCCGCTCTGGAGAACGACGAGCCGGTCGAGGTCCTCGACACCGAGGACGTCCCCGTCATGCAGGGCGACAACCTCCTCATCGTGCGCCGGCTAAAGCTCTCCGAGAGCAGGATCTCCTGCGTCCAGTTCGACCGCAGCGACAACGTCCTCGTGACGATCGCCAGTTGGGACCGGCCGATCACCGATGACCTGTACGCACTGCTGAAGCCGCTGCCCGCCGAACTGTTCCAGCAGGGCTGACGGGGAGCGGGGTCGATGAGCGCGCGCGTCGACAGTTGGATCTGGGCGGTCCGCCTGACCAAGACCCGCTCGCAGGCGGCGGCGGCGTGCCGGGCCGGGCACGTCAAGGTGAACGGCGAGCGGGTCAAGCCCGCGCAGGCCGTGAAGCCGGGGGACGAGGTCCGGATCTTCCACGCCGGTCGTGAACGGATCGTCGAGGTCAAGGAACTCCACACCAAGCGGGTCGGTCCGCCGGTCGCCGTCGAGGCCTACGTGGACAACAGCCCGCCCCCGCCGCCGCGCGAGCACGTGGCGGTGGCCGCCGTGCGCGACCGCGGCGCCGGCCGCCCCACCAAGCGGGAGCGCCGCGAACTCGACGGACTCCGCGGTCGACGCTCCTGATGCACCCCGAGGCCCGTACCCGTACCCGCCCGGGTACGGGTACGGGGCGCACCCGAGGTCCCCGGGGTGCGCCCTCGTTCCGTGCCGTCAGCGCGGGGCGGAGCCGATCAGCCCGGCCACGCGTGCGGCAGAGGTCCCGATCCCGGTCGGTCCCCGACCGGGCAGCGGGGTGCCGCTGCCCGCGTGGACGTCCTCGGCGCCGTAGCGCCGAACGCTCCGATGCCAGTTGAGGATCCCGGCGAGCCAGTCCTCCAGTTCCCGCAGATACGCTTCGAAGGCCCTCCGGCCCGCCGCGTCGAGTCCGAAGTGTTCGTAGAGGAGCGGGACTTCACGCTGCTTCAGGTGCTCGTACTGGCGCAGTCGACCCCGCATCAGGTCGTCGACCATCGATACCGCCGTCGGGTAGTCGCAGTCGAAGAACGTCTGCAACACCAGCACCCCGTTGTGCACTTCGCCCTCGACCTCGATCTCCTTCTGGTAGGAGAAGAGGTCGTTGAGCAGGGTGGCGTAGTCCATGACGGCGTGTTCGAGGGCCTGGACCGTGCCCGTGCGGAACAGCTCCGGCGGCAACGTCCCGGTGTGCCGCAGGCGGCACAGCAGCGTGGTCAGTTCCGAACCGAAGGTGCTCCGGCGCATCTCCACGTAGTCCACCGGGTCGGGCACCCGGTGCTGGGCCTGGTTGTGCAGTTCCCACAGCCAACTGTCCAGCATGGCGTCCAGTGCGACCCGCAGTTGGGCGCGGGGCCCCGGATCCATGGGCCCCGCGGTCCTCGCCCAGAGGTCGGCGAGCGAGCGCTCCAGGGGATTCACGGCGCGGGCCGCCCCCGCCGTCACGTCGGTCAGCGGCATGCAGGCCTTGAACCGCTCGGTCTGCTGCTTCGCCCCGAGCAGGTTGCGCGACCGCCCGAAGACGTACGGGTAGTAGTCGTCCCCGTACGTCCCCCAGGTCAACCACTCGGCGCTCAGCACCAGTTCTTCGAGGGTGGCGTCCGGGTCCAGCCCGGCCGAACACAGGGCCAGGTCGAAGCCTTCTGCCAGCGGCCGGTCCCACAGGTCGTCCAGGAGCCCCATCGACTCGGCCCAGTCGAGGGAGAGCCGGCGCGCTTCCGCATGGTGCGGGCTGAGCGCCAGTGGGTACGGAAGGTCGAACTCCGGCAGGAGTGAGGGGCCGACGTGCCGGTGCGGCACGTGCGTGAGCGCCCGCCTGCGGGCGGCGGCGGGTCGTCCGAAGAGGTTGCGGACGTCCAGGGCGGAGGTGCCGATGATGCCGTCCAGATGCGGGGGCCCGGCGGCCATGCCCTCGTTCATGTACCGACTGGAGCGCATGTGCCACTCGTGCCCGCCCGACTGCCAGTCCTGGAGCCCCTTCGCGTAGGCCGCGACGGCTGCGCACTCCCGGGGGTCCAGCCCCTCCTCCGCGACGAGCAGCGGCACCTCGGTGAGCGCCGTGTTCTCGAACTGCTGGAGCCGGGAGGTCAGCAGGTCGTTGACGGCGTCGGCCGCTTCCTGGGTCGTGCAGCCGAGGAAGCGCTCCAGGACCAGGACGCCGTTGCTGTTCTCGCCCTCGTCCTCGACCTCGCGCTGGTACGAGAAGAGGTCGTTGCGCAGGTGCACGGCGTCCGAGAAGGCGTCCTTGAGGACGCGCAGGGGGCGGGCGAGGGCCACCCGATCGGGCACCTCGGCCCCCACCGCGAACTCGACGAGCCCGGCGGACCACGGCGCGCCACCCACCTTGCGGCGCATCTCGATGTACTCGACGGGATTGGCGACGCGGCCGTCGTTGATGTTGTCGAGCTCCCAGAGCGACTCGTACAACAGGTGCTCCGTCGCCTCCGCGAAGCGCGTCCGCCAGGCTTCGGACATCGAGGGGACGGTCCGTAGCCACAGGTCGGCGAGGCCCGCCTCGACGGGATTGGTCGGCTCGGGCATGCTCCGCACCGGGTCCGCCGGCATGAACAGCGGCAGTCGGTCCAGGTAGGCCTTGCCTCCCGCCCTGTCCTGGGTGCGCTTGAAGACCTCCAGGAAGTGGTCGTCGAAGAAGAAGACCCAGGTGTACCAGTCGGTGACGAGGTCCAGTACCCCGGCGTCACAGTCGGGGTGGGTGTAGCCGCAGAGCAGGGCGTAGTCGTGGGACGTGAGGTCGTGCTCCTCCCAGACGCCCGAGCCCTCCAACATCCCCATCTCCCGTGCCCAGTCGCGCGTGTGGGTGCGGGCGGTCTCCACGTGGGGATTGAGCCGTGCCGGATGCGGGACGTAGAAGTCCGGCATAACGAAGGGCTGAGGCATGTCCTGGCGGGCCTTCCGGTGGGTGCGGGCTGTGACCGGCCCAGCCTTACCCGTCCCCCGGACGGCGCACGCGACCTTCTGGATAGTCATATGAACGACAGGTGGGGGGTGATGTGGGCGTGCGCCCGGCGGTGCTTCCCCGGAGGGACCCCGCATCCCCTCGGGTCCGGAAGACCTGCACGTCAGCGGCCTTCACGAAGCCGATTCGATGGCCGAACTGAACCTGGTAGCACTCCTCCTGTCCCCGCACCACCGTGTGCCCCTCCGCCTCGAACGTCGGAGCGAAGTAGTACTCGCCCGAGGTGCGGCCACCCACCACGTACCGATGGCCCGCCGGCACGACGCCAGGGCCGTGAGCGACCGCGGTGCACGGATCGGCGACGGACGTCTGCGCACGGGTGAACGGGACAAGGCGGCCTCCGGGGACGGGGGCGTGCGGGGCCGAACCCGTACAGGGGCACCGGCTCGCGAACGTTCCGTCAATCACGCCCGCCCCAGGCGTTTTCCCTCGTCGGAGCGGGAGCGGCGGCCATCGGGTGGGGTTTCGCCGAGACGGCCCCGGTGCCTGGCGGGCGTCACCGGAGTGGACCATTGGAGAGCGGGGACAGCGATCCGGACGGGAACGCGCCGGTGCGCCGCGTCCCGGTGTGTCGGCACCGGGCGCACGGCGCACCAACCCCCGTGTGGTCGGTCGGACCCGCCCCTTCAGCGCGTCCCGACCGCCGCGCGCACGGCCCGCCGTGCCATGGCGCAGTCGTCGTGCAGCCGCCTCAACAACAGCCGCTGTTCCTCGCCGGGGGCGAGCGCCCCCGAGGGCACCGGCACGGAACCGGCCGGCGGTGCTTCCTTCATGGTGCGCTGCACCGCGGTCTCGTAGGTGCGGATCTCCCGCGTCAACACGATCATCAGGTTCACCAGGAAGGCGTCCCGAGAGGCCGTGCCCGCCTGTTGGGCGAGCTGGCTGATCTGGCGCCGGGCCAGCGGTGCGTCACCGAGCACCGTCCACAAGGTCGCCAAGTCGTAGCCGGGCAGGTACCAGCCGGCGTGCTCCCAGTCGACGAGGACCGGCCCGGCCGGGGAGAGGAGGATGTTCGAGAGCAGGGCGTCGCCGTGGCAGAACTGCCCCATGCCCTGTCGACCGCCCGCGTGCGCAAGACCGTGCAGGAGCTTCTGCAGGTCGTCCCGGTCGCGGTCGGTGAAGAGCCCGAGCTCGTGGTACCGGGCGATCCGCGCGCCGTAGTCCAGCGGCGCGTCGAAGGTGCCGGCCGGGGGCCGCCAGGCGTTGAGCCGGGCGATGGCACCGAGTGCGGCGCGCACGTCGGCACGGGGCGGGGCCTCGACGGGGTGGCGCGACAGCGCCGCCGCCCGCCCGGGCATCCGCTCGATCACCAGTGTGCAGTTGTCCGGGTCCGCTGCGATGAGGCGTGGCGCCCGCACCGGTGGACGATGCCGGACGAAGGAGCGGTAGGACGCTATTTCGTGCCGGAACCGCTCGACCCACGAGGGGGAGTGGTCCAGTAAACACTTCGCGACCGCCGTGGTCCGCCCGGTCGTCCCGACGATCAGTACGGAACGTCCGCTGCGTCGCAGCACCTGCACCGGGTTGAACTCCGGACAGATCCGGTGGATCGATGCGATCGCCTTCTTCAGCTGCGCCCCCTGGGGGCCGGACAGATCGATTCTTCCGCTGACCGGCTGGGTACCGGTGCCGCCCACCCAGCGCCGCGGCCTCACGGCTTGGGCGGAGGGGGCGAGGTACGGTCCGGAGCCGGTCGGGACGATGCGGTGCTGCGGCCGGGGCGGGGCGGACACGGAGGACGATGCTGTGTACATGGAGGTGACAGATCCCTTCGTGCGCCGACGAGTTGCGTGCGTCGCCCCGCCCGCCCCCGGTCCGCACCCTGGGGAATGAGGGCCGGTCGACGGGGCGGGGTGGCGCATTCCTACCTGACACCCGGGGGCGGGTGGCGGAACATCGGGCGCACCCTGGCGAACCCTGGCGAATAGTCGCCAGCCCTATGACAGGGGGTTAGTGTCAACTCAGCCGAGAACCTGGGGGCTTAGACGTGACCGGACAAACCAACACCCGCCTGGCAGACCTGTTCGGCCTGGCCGGCTGGTCCAAGGGCGAACTCGCGAGACTGGTCAACCGGCAGGCGGCGGCCATGGGCCACCCCCAGCTGGCGACCGACACCTCGCGGGTGCGGCGGTGGATCGACAGGGGCGAGACCCCGCGCGATCCCGTGCCCCGGGTGCTGGCGGCTCTGTTCACCGAGCGACTCGGCCGTGTCGTGACCATCGAGGACCTCGGGTTCGTACGACACGGGCGCGCCGGAAAGAAGCAGGACGTCAGGAGAGCGGAGAACCCTGACGGGCTGCCCTGGGCACCCGATCGTACGGCGGCGGTCCTCACCGAATTCACGGGAATGGACCTCATGCTCAACCGACGCGGCCTGGTGGGCGCGGGTGCCGCACTCGCCGCCGGCTCCGTACTCAGCAACGCCATGCACGACTGGCTGCAGACCGACCCCATGCACAAGGGCCCCGCTCCGCGGGCCAGCGATCCCCTCCACGCCGACCCCGCTGGGTTCGACCGCTACGAGGCCGCCCCCATCGGGTCGGAGGAGATCGAGGCCCTGGAGCACTCGGTGGAGGTGTTCCGTGCCTGGGACGCCTCCCGGGGGGGTGGACTCCAGCGGAAGGCGGTCGTGGGCCAGCTCAACGAAGTGGGCGGGATGCTCGCCTATCGCCATGCCGAGCACCTCCAGCGGCGCCTCTGGGGCGTCGCTGCGAACCTCGCCGTGCTCGCCGGGTGGATGTCCCACGACGTCGGCCTCGAACCCACGGCGCAGAAGTACTTCGTCATCGCGGCCCATGCGGCCCGGGAGGGCGGCGACCGGCCCCGGGCCGGCGAAGCGCTGTCCCGCGCCGCCCGACAGATGGTGCACCTCGGCCGCCCCGACGACGCCATCGACCTGATGAACCTCGCCAAGGCCGGCTCGGGCGAGCGGTTGCTCCCCCGCACGCAGGCGATGTTCCACACCATCGAGGCCTGGGCGCAGGCTTCCATGGGGCGGGGGCAGGCCATGCGCCGGACCCTGGGAGAGGCCGAGGAGCTGTTCGTCTCGGACCGGCAGGACGAGAAGCCGAGTTGGATGCAGAACTTCGACGAGGCCGACATGCACGGCATGCAGGCACTCGCCTACCGCACCCTCGCCGAGCACGACCCGGCCGCGGCGATCCCCGCCCAGCGCCACGCCAGGTTGGCGCTCGAACTGCGACGCGAAGGACACGACCGCTCGAAGCTCTTCGACCACATCTCGATGGCCTCGGCCTGCTTCATCGCGGACGACCCCGAGCAGGCGGACCGGTACGCCCGACTCGCCCTGATGTCGATGGGGGACACCTCGTCCCACCGCACTTGGGAACGGCTGCGGGAGATGTACCGGCTCACCGGCCAGTACGCGGGCTACTCGCGCATCGAGAACCTCCGCGAGGAGATCGAGACGGCTCTTCCACGGTCTCCCGTCAACCGCCCCAGGACCGGACAGGCCTGAGCCTCCCCGGCCCACAGGGCAGGGAGGCTCGGACGGGGTTTCCCGGCGCGGTCGGGAGGGGGCCGGACGGTTTCAGCCGCCGACCCGGACCACCATCACGCAGGCGTCGTCCTCGCGCGCTTCCTCGCCGAACTCCTCCATCACCGCACGCACGCCGTCCTGTGCGTCCCGTGCCCCCGCGAGCCGGGGACCGAGCGCCAGCAGCCGCCGGGCGTCGGTGTCGTCGTGGCCGCCGCCGTTGCGGATCAGCCCGTCGGTGTACAGGACCAGCAGGTCGCCGGGGAGCAGCCGGCTCTCGGCCTCGCCGTACGCGGCGCCGGCCGTGGCCCCGAGCAGTACGCCCTCGGGGCGCCGGAGGGCACCTCCCTCCCCGCCACGGAAGAGCAGCGGGGCGGGGTGGCCGGCCTGTGCCCAGGTGAGGGTCTGGGTGACCGGGTCGTACCGGCAGCACATCGCACTGCCCAGCGCGGGTTGTGCGGAGGTCTCCACGAGCTGGTTGAGGTGAGCCATCAGCGCGGCGGGGCGGATGCCCGCGACCGCCATGCCGCGCAGCGCCCCGAGCAGCATGGCCATGGAGGAGGTCGCGGCGACCCCGTGTCCCGTCAGGTCGCCGACGGTGAGCAGCGCGTCCCCGCCGGGCAGTGCGAGCGCGTCGTACCAGTCGCCGCCGATGAGGCCGGTGCTGGCGGCGGGCAGGTAGTGCGCGGCCACGTCGAGCGGGGCGGGACCGTCGTGGGCGAAGCGGAGCGATCCGCGCCACGGGGGGAGGACCGCTTCCTGGAGCTCCACGGCGACCCGTCGCTCGGTGCGTTCGTGGTGACGGCTCCGCTCCAGGGAGTCCCGGCTCTCGCGGACGGCGCGTTCGCTGCGCCGCAGCTCGCTGACGTCCCTGAGCACCGCCCACATGGAGGCGGTGCAGCCGTCGGTGTCGAGCACGGGCTCGCCCGTCATGTGCACGGTGCGCACCCGGCCGTCCGTCCGTACGATCCTGAACTCCCCGTCGATCGGTTTGCCGTCGATCAGACAGTCCGTCACTAGCCCCTGCAACACGGTCTGGTCCTCGGCGAAGACCAGCGTGGGCATCTCGTCGAGCGACAGCGGTCCGCTCTCGCGGGGCCGGCCGAAGATCTGGTAGAGCTCCTCGGACCAGCTGACCTCGTCCGTGAGGAGGTTCCACTCGGCGCTGCCGACGCGGGAGAGGAGCGAGCCGGTCCGGGGCGGAGCGCCGTACGCCGTGCCCGGGTCGGTCGCCGGGGCGGGGGAGGGCCGCTCCCGCTCGGTTCCCTCGGGGATCACGTCCTCCGGGGCGCCAGCCCGGAGGAGGTCCAAGTGGGCTCCCAAATCATCGAGTTGATGTACTGCCAGGTCACACAGGGTGCGCTGCCACCGCTGCTGCGGATCGTCCTCGTCCGCCATGGCGTCCCGCCGCACGGCGTCGACCTGGCCGCGTAGGCGGCGGGTCTGCGAGATCAGTGCGTCCATCGCGCCCGGCTCTGGCGCTTGGGCGGGACGGTCCGCGAAGAGGGGGGACGGCATGTCGTACTCCGATACAGGCGCGGCGGCCAGATGTGAAAGGGAGGCCCGGATACGACTGTTGCACAGCAGGGGACGGGCCGTAAGGGATTTGGCGACACTCGATCCGGTGGTGCTTATGGCATATGCCAAAGGCCCGGCGGTGGGCGGACCAGGTGCGACGCGTTACGGTGCTGGGGTGCTGAGCGACGACGGAAACGGCGCGGTGGGCGCGGGCTCGACGGTCACGAGGGGGACGGTTGCAGGGGGGTCGGACGTGAGTGCGGACACACGGCAGCGGGATGCGGACGACACCGCCACGGCCGTGGGCACCGCGGTGCTGCTCGCAGCTGCGCCCGCCGGTCGGGGCCGCGTGATGGATGCGGCCTCCGTCCTGCCGGCCCTCGCCGCCGTGCCGCCCGGGATCCTCACCGGGACCACGACCGCCACCCTGGTCGAACTCGCCGATCCGCTCGACCCGCAGGCCGTGCTCACCCGGCTCCGCGCGGCAGCCGCGAGCCCGGGTCCGCTGCTCGTCTGCCTCGCCGGACAGCTCCAGCTGGACCGCCGTCAGCAGCTGCCCCACCTCGCACTCGCCCGTGCCACCCCCGCCACCGTCCGCTACACGGCACTGCCCTGGCACTGGCTCGTCGGAGAGCTGGGCACGCGTCGCCCCGGCACCACGACCGTGGTCGCGGACCTCGTGGCAGACCCGGAGGTCTGGCAGCGCCTCACCACCGAGCCCGGACTGCTCCACCTCGGCACCGGACCCCTCCTGTACGGACGCGTGGTGCCCGCTCCGCGCAAAGGCGGCCTCCTCAGACCCGAGTACCTGAGGGCCTGGGCCGAGCTCTGGCGTTCGGAGCCCCGGTGGACACCGCTCGCCCGGCACGCGGAAGCCGCCGCCCGAGCGGCGACCGCAGCGCCCGAGCCGGAAGCGGTCTTCTTTCCGCCCGCACCTCCTCCGGCCGTCGCGCCGATGCCCGCCCCCGCCCCCACGTTCGTTCCCGCACCCGTTCCCGCGCCGGCGGCCGTGGCGGACCCGCACCCGGCGATCCTCGCTGCGGCCGCGGCCGGACGACACGGGGAGGCGGCGGCCGTGGCCGCGGCCTGGGAACACGAAGCCCTGAGGCGGCACGGACCCCGTTCCGTCGAGGCCGTGCACTGGACGGAGGTGCGGGCCGACCTGGCCCGCTTGGCCGGGGACTCCGCCCGCAGTTGCGAGCTCTGGCTCGCCGCGGCCGAAGCCCGGCTCGCCCTGCTCCAGCACGCGGACGATCCGGACGTCGAGGACGCCGTCGACCGTGCCCACCACCAGTGGGAGCAGATCGTCGACCGCGACCGGGCACGTGCGCTCGGTCCGGCCCTCGTCGCGCTCCGGCGGCGCGTCCCGGGGCGCAGACCCGGAGCGCTGGCGGCGCTCACCCGCCGCATGGGCTGACGACTGCTGCCCGGTTGTCGTGCGCCGCGCCGCCCCGTCCCGTGGTGCGCCGCCCCCGAGCGCCGTCGCCCCCTCCCTCCGGGAGGCTCCGGAACCTGGGATGATCGGAGGCGTGGCCGTTCCTCCGCACTCCGTCCCGATCCCGGTGCCGACCGCCTCCGCAGGGTGGCCCGCTACCGCACGACTGCTTCTGCGGCCCGTGCGGGAGGCGGACCTGGACGCCGTGACCCGTCTGTGGACCGACCCCGAGGTGCGGCGTCATCTCGGCGGCCCCGTCATCGCACCGGTCGTGCGGATCCGCCGGCGGCGCGTCGTCGGGGCGCCCGGGGTCCACGCGGTCACCAGGGCCGGGGACGGCGTCCTGGTCGGCCTGGTCACGGTGGAGGAGGGGGCGCGGAACGGGGAGACGGAGATCTCGTACCAGTTCCTGCCCGAGCACTGGGGGCACGGGTATGCGCGCGAGGCGGTCGGCGCGGTCGTCGCCCGTCTCCTGGAGGGCACGCCCTGCGTGGTCGCGCTCACCCAGGAGGAGAACGACCGCTCGCGACGGCTCCTGGAAGCGCTCGGCTTCCAGCACGTCGAGTCCTTCGTCGAATGGGACGCCCGCCAGGTGCTGTACCGCCTGTGCCGATGACGCGCAGCCCCTCAGCGGGGTCGCCCGCCCGAGGCCAGTGCCGCCACGGCCCGTTCCAGGCGTGCCGTCCGCGTCTTCGCGGTGCGGGCCTGCCAGAGGCTGAGGATCACCAGGTAACGGTCGGTCTTGCTGAGGCCGTCGAAGGCCTCCGCCGCCTTCGGCTCGGCGGCCAGCGCCGCTGCGAGGTCCTCGGGCACCGTGGCGTCCTTCTGGGAGGGGTACGCGGCCTCCCACCGCCCGTCCGCGCGGGCCGCCCGCACCTCGGCGAGGCCGGGCTCCCGCATCCGGCCGGCCGCGGTCAGCGCTTCGACCTGGCGCACGTTGACCTGGGACCACAGGCTGCGGGGGCGTCGCGGGGTGATCTTCTGGAGGTAGTACCGGTGGTCGCGTGCGATGCGCTTGCCGGTGATCCAGCCGTAGGCGAGCGTGCTGTCCAAGATCTCCTCCGCGTTCGGCGAGGCGAGGCCCGATCCCTTGCGGGCGAGCAACAGCCAGATCCCCGGGGTGTCCCCGTGGTGCTCCTCCAGCCACGCCTCCAGTTCCTCCCCGCCGTCGAACGCCATGACCGAGAGCCCCTCGACCGTCTCCACCGCACGCCCCTTCCCCGTCGTCGGACATTCCCGCTGACCAAGCTTATGGACGGCGACCCGAAGGTGTCCGTCGCTTTCCCCCACGACACGGGACCCCCACGCATCACCGGGGGCGCGACCGGGGACACGGCGTCCGAGGGCGAGATCCTCCCCGTCCCGGCGCGACGGCGCGTACGATCTGCGGACCGCCGACCGCCGACCGCCGACCGCCGACCGCCGACCGCCGACCGCCGACCGCCGACCGCCGACCGCCGACCGCCGACCGGCGACCGCCGACCGCCGACCGCCGACGGGGCCGGACGCCCCTGCGGGAAGCGGGACCACCGACCCCGAACCCGTCACCGGGCCGACGGACCCGTCGGCTTCGCCGTCTGCGGCGGCCGGGTCGGCCACCAGGACACCCACACCGAGGAGCTCCGCGCCATGTCCTTCCTGGTGATCGGCGAATGCGTCGCCGACGTCGTCCGTGCGCCGGCCGGCTCCGGCGCCGTCGACCGGATCCACCCGGGCGGCAGCCCCGCCAACGTCGCCTACGGCCTGGCCCGTCTCGGCCGGGACGTCACCCTGCTCACCCAACTCGCTGCCGACCCCGTCGGACGGCTGATCGCGGACCACCTGGAGGGGGCGGGGGTGCGCGTCGCGATCGGAGGGCGTCCCGAGCGCACCCCCTCGGCCGTCGTCGAACTGGACGCGCACGGACGGGCCACGTACTCCTTCGACTTCGCCTGGACCCTGGAGGCCGGCGCGACGGCCGAGGAACGGCCGGCCCACGTGCACATCGGCTCCGTCGCCGCCGTCACCGCTCCCGGTGCGGCCGTGGTCCTGGCCGAGGTCGAGCGGCTGCGCCGGCGCGCCACGGTCAGCTACGACCCCAATGTGCGGCCCGGGCTGATGGGGGAGCACGGAGCGGCCGTCGCCCGCGTCGAGAAGTGCGTCGCCCGGAGCGACCTGGTGAAGGCGAGCGACGAGGACCTCGCCTGGCTGTATCCCGGCGAGGCGCCGCAGGCGGTCGCGGCCCGCTGGCTGGCCCTCGGCCCGGCCGTCGTACTGGTGACCCTGGGCGCGGCCGGCTCGTTCGCGCTCACCCGGCACCACCCCCGTGCGGTCGCCGTCGGGGCACCCGCGGTCACCGTCGTCGACACGGTCGGTGCGGGCGATTCCTTCATGTCCGCCGTCCTCGACGCCCTCGTCGGACGGGGGAGGGCGGCCCTCGAAGGACTCGGTCCCGAGGATCTCGTCGACCTGTTGCAGAAGGCCGGTGCCGCGGCGGCCGTCACCGTGGCCCGGGCCGGTGCCCGACCGCCCGACCGGTCCGAACTGGACGCGGCCAGGCAGGAGTGCGCCGTCAGGTCCGGGCGTGTGTCGTGATGTCCGAGGCGAACTGTTCGACCATTTCGGGTGTGACCGTCGGCCGGCACGCGGCGATGGCCTCCAGGTAGTCCGCGGTGTTCGCGCCGGGCGTCGGGCTCTCACCGCTGCGCGGCCCGACCGCCACCAGGTCCCGCTCGAAGGACGCCTGGGCGGCGACGCGGGCCGCGTGCTCGATGTCGGCGGGGGTGAACAGCTCGCTCGCGACGACCAGTTCGTCGATGTCGACGTTCGCGCGCCCGTCCGCGTAGCGGGACCAGATCGCCGCCCGCGCCGCCTTGTCCGGGGTGCCGATCGGAATGAGGTAGTCGAACCTGCCGGGGCGGAGGAAGGCCGGGTCGAGGGAGCGGATCGAGTTGGTCGCGCAGACGAGCAGCCGTTCGTCCCGTTCGCGGAAGCCTGGTATCAGCTTCAGGAGTTCGTTGGTGACCCCGTGCATGCCGCCGGGCCGGGCGGGTTCGGAGCGTACCGGCGCGATCTCCTCCACCTCGTCGATGAAGACGAGCACCCGCTCCAGCTCGCCGATCCGCGCGAACGCGGACCGCAGGGCGGCGGCGAGGTTCCCCTCGTCGGCGAGCCGGGACGGCAGGATCTCCACGAAGGGCCAGCCGAGTCGGGAGGCGATGCCGCGTGCGAACGTGGTCTTCCCGGTGCCGGGAGGGCCGAACAGACAGACCGCGCGGGGCGGTCGCACCCCGTGCCGGGTGGCCCGCTCCGGCTCGGCGAGCGGCAGCACGACCCGCCGCTCGATGAGGTCTTTCTCCCGTTCCATTCCGGCGACCTTCGCCCACAGGTCGCCGGGGAGCAGCCGGCCGCCCAGGTCGTCGAGGAGCCCGGCGGCGGGCCCGTGCAGGGGCTCGACCTTCTCGAAGTAGGCGACGGCCGGCTGGCGGGTGTACCCGGCGTTCAACAGTCCCTCGCCGAGGAGTTCTTCCTCCGGCAGTACGTAGGCGATCCGCCCGACGCGGGCGGCGACCAGCCGCCGTTCCAACTCCACGAGCAGGGCGCTGGCCAGACCGCGGCCCCGCCAGGCCGAGGAGATCGCGACCCGCATCACCCAGGCCCGCTCGCCGGAGACACAGGCCAGTGCCGCTCCGATGGGGGCGCCCTGGTGGACGGCGACCACGGCCGGCTGGCCGGTGGTGAGGGCGCCGATGCACTCGGCGAGCGAGAAGACGGACTCCTGCCCGAGCTCGGCGGTGGTGTCGATCAGATGGACGACGGCGGCGAGATCGCTCTCGCGGTAGTCGTGGATGTGCCAGTTCACCGGTGGTACCGCCCTTCGTTCGTGCCGTTTCGGCGAGGCTAGGCGGGACGGTGGGAGCGGGTCCTGCGCCATCGCGCACAAGGCGGCGCGGGCAAACGCTCCGTACCGGCTCTATGCGTCTGCCCCCTTCGACGCGAAACCCCCGGAAGGAGAACTCCCGGGGGTTTCGGCGAAGGACTGCGGACCGTCAGTAGGCCGGTGCCAGCTTCGGGTTCGGGCCGTGGGCGTTCTGCTGCTGCTCGCCGTCGGAGGCCAGGAAGACGATCAGGATGATCAGGCCCACCAGCGGGATGATGCTGATGAGGAGCCACCAGCCGGAGCGCCCGGTGTCGTGCAGGCGGCGGATGGCCACGCCGAGGCCCGGCAGGAAGACGGCCAGTGCGTAGACGCTGTAGAGCAGCGGGGAGGTGCCGATCACCGAGTCGATGATCGAGACGACGACCAGCGCGATGAAGTTGAACAGGGTGTACATCCAGAATTCCTTGCGGCGCGCCCGGCCGCTGAACACCGCGTACTTCTTCAGAACGTCGAGGTACCAGTTCATTTCGTCCCCCCAAGGACTGGGTATGTGAGCGGGAGCCTGTCCCTGTGGAGCAAGCTTTACCCAGAACTTATGTGGCCGAAAGCGCGTGGGTCAATTCGTTACCGGGCGGTTGTCGTTCGCCCGCGGAACGCGGTGAACGGCGGTGCCTCCGGGAGTGGAGGTACCGCCGTTCCGGGAGAGGATCAGCAGGTTTGGGGGGAGATGTTCAGGGCGTCACGTCCTCCGCTTGCTCATGAGGAGCCCGCCCGCCGTCAGGGAGAAGAGGCAGACGCAGGCGCCGGTGATGACATTGCTGAGGATCATGCCGGTGTCCGGATTCCGTGATACCACCCACGGCGAGACGATCAGCCAGGCGCCCAACAGCAGGACGACGAAGTTCAGGTCCTGCGACCGTTCGGGAGCCATCGACATGCACAGGCCGAGCACGGCGAGGGAGATGCCGACGATCAGGTTGCTGATGGCGAGTTCCGGACGGGCGGCGGAGAAGTGGACCGTCCAGGCGGAGATCGCGGCGTACACGCCGGCGAGGATCACGAGTTCCTCGACGGCCGTGACACCTCGGGTCTGGAGCATGCGGGCGTATCGGTCCCGCATTTCCGACGCGTCGGGGTGTCCCGCAATATCACCGTGACGGTGAGAGACGTCGGCCATGTGACTCGCCTCCTTCTGGCGTCATGCGTGTCAGGCCGCTCGGCGACTTTCGTGTCGCGGATCCATTGTGCGCTTATCTGGCCTTTATGTGTAGGTCTGCCCCATAAGGGATGTATACAGAAAAGAAGCTGCAGATCTGGGGGGTCCGGTCAAAGGAGCATGCCGTCCCGGTAATTCCCTGCAAGGGTGGACCGTCGTCCGCATGAACATATGCGGCGTGCAACGGAGTTCCGGCGTAGCCTGAAGGCGGACTCGGGGAGTGAACTTTTCCACCGCCGGGAGCGTGAGATGGCCGGCATCCTGCGAAAGAGTTTCGACGCGGCGGACGAGACCCGCCCCTTCGAGGAGGACAAGGGCAGACTGGACGTGCTCACCGGCGGGAACGGCTCGGTGGGGCGCGCCGTCTTCGAGCCGGGCTGGCAGTGGTCCAGGCACGTCAAGCCGATCGCCGGCACCGACAGCTGCATGGTCCGGCACATCGGGTACGTGGTCAGCGGCCGGATGAAGGTGGCCATGGACGACGGAGAAGCGGTGGAGTTCGGCCCGGGGGACTTCATGGAGATCGAGCCCGGACACGACGGCTGGGTCCTGGGTGACGAACCCTGTGTGATCGTGGACTGGGCGGGCTACTCCGACTACGCCCTCCCGCCCTCCTCCTGACGGTTGCCGCACCACCCCCTCCCGAGGGGTGGTGCGGCCCCTTCCGGATGCCTCTTCCGGGTGTCCCTTGCCGTCGTGGAGGGGTGAGCGCCCGACGCCCGGGCCCGCCCCCGCCGGCCGTGGCCCCCGTTCGCCCGGCCGCCCGCCCCGACGGTGGGGTCCGCCCGGCCGCGTGACGGCACGCCCCGCCGTCGGCCGAGAGGTGCGCACGGCGGGGATGTGCCACGGTGGGGCCATGAACGTGGGAATCATCGGCGCCGGCCGTCTGGGTACGGCGTTGGCCGCACTGCTCGTCCGGGCCGGACACCGGGTGAAGATGGCCGGTTCCAGGGAACCGGAAAGCTTGACGCCGCTCGTCGAGGAGCTCGGCGCGGACGCGTCGGCCGGGACTCCCCAGGAGGCCGCCGACTTCGGGGACGTCGTCGTCCTGGCCGTCCAGTGGGACCAGAAGGAGAGTGCCGTCGCCTCGGTCTCCTCGTGGCGGGGACGGACCCTGCTCGTCCCGGTCAACCCGTTGCGGGAGACGGCGAACGGTCTGGAGATCGCCGACACCGGAGGGCGCCCTCCCACCGAGGTCATCGCCGCCCTCGTCCCCGGAGCCCTGGTGGTCAAGGGCTTCAACACCTATCTCGCCCCGATCCTCGCCGAGGACCCGGCGGTCAACGGCGGGCGTCGCATCGTCCTGCTCGCCGGCGACGACGCCGACGCCAAGCGCAAGGTGGCCGAACTGGCCGACAGCGCGGGCTTCCAGGCCGTCGACACCGGGACCCTCGCCGAAGGCGCGCCCCTGTTCGACAGCGGTGGCCCGCTCAACGGGCTCGGCAGGGACCTCGTCGCCCTCTGACGGCAGACCGGGCCGCCGCGCCCGGGCGGCCGGTGCCGCCCTCGCGACCTGCGCTAGCCGTAGGCGTCCGTCACGCAGTCGCTGCCGCAGCGCCCGTGCTCGAAGCGGCGGCGGAGTGCCGCTGCCGCGTGGCGGCGCTCGACCCCGGCGTAGCCGTACCGGTCCTCCGTCATGCGTATCACCGCCTCGACGGTGACGATCGCCGGTTCGCCCTCGCCCGCGGACCTGCGGGCCGCCGCGATCACCTGGTCGGCCGCCCGCTGGAGGTCGCGGGCGTACTCGCGCTTGGCGAAGGAGCGTGCCCGTGAGGCGGCGAACGGTCGTACGGCCCGGCCCTCCCAGGTCATCCCGGCCGCCATCAGACCCACGCCGAGCAGGGCGACGAGCACCCCCACCAAGGCATCGGGGCCCCACTTCACTGCCGGTCGCCTCCCCTAGAACCCGTGGGTCCGGTATGCGGCCCGAGTCTAGCGGTCGGCGTGCTCCGGTCCGCCCCGTGTCCCAACGGTGTCCGGAAACGGGGCGGGTCCACGGATCCAGTCGCTTTATTGACACGTGTAAGTGTGCGATGGAAGGCTTCCCTTCCGGCCCCGTGTCCGCGTAGAAGGAGCAGCCCCCATGAGCACCGTCGTCACCACCGCCCGAGGGCCCGTCCGCGGCGAACGCCGTGCCGACGGCAGCATGCGCTTCCTGGGAATCCCGTACGCGCAGCCGCCGGTGGGCGAGCTCCGGTTCGCGGCCCCGGTGCCGCCGGAGCCGTGGTCGGAACCGCTGGACGCGACGGAGTACGGGCCGACGGCACAGCGACGCTCCTTCGCGGAGGTGACGACGATCCCGGAGCCGTCGATCCCGGGTGCCGGGGTGCTGAACCTGAACGTGTTCACTCCGATGCCGGAACCGGAAGCGGCTCTGCCCGTCCTGGTCTGGATCCACGGCGGGGGGTACGTCGCGGGTTCGGCGGCCAGTCCGTGGTACGACGGAGCGGCGTTCAACCGCGACGGCGTGGTGCTGGTCTCGATCGGGTACCGACTGGGGATCGAAGGGTTCCTGCACCTGGAAGGAGCCCCGGACAACCGGGGGGTGCGGGACTGGATCGCGGCCCTGGAGTGGGTGCGGGACAACATCGCGGCCTTCGGCGGCGATCCGGCCAAGGTGACCATCGCCGGCCAGTCGGCGGGCGGCGGCGCCGTGCAGGTCCTGCTCACCGTCCCGTCGGCGCAAGGGCTCTTCCGCGGGGCCATCTCCGCCTCCGGCGCGGTCGTGCGCCCGGACGGTCCCGAGGTCGCCCGGGCGGCGGCCCGGTTGCTGACGTCCCGCACCGGGGTCCCCGCCACCGCCGCCGCCCTCCGCGACCTCACCGACCGGGAACTCCTCGACCTCCAGGACCGCATGTCGGAGCCCGGCCCCGACCTCGTGGGCCTGCCGCCGATGCTGCCCCTCGCACCCTTCGCCGACGGCGAGCTGATTCCCGTTCCCGTCCTGGAGGCCCTGACGGCGGGCGGGGCGGGAGCAGAGGTCCCGCTGATGCTCGGTTTCACCGAGGACGAGTTCACGATGTTCCCCCCGCCCGACGGCGTGCCGCTGCCCGTCCTGCTCGGCGGCCTCGGTCTCGACCCGGTCAGGACCGCCGCCTTCGTCACGGAGTACGAAGCAGCCGGAGCGGACCGGCTCTTCGGCCAGGCGCTCACGGACACGATCTTCAGGGCCCCGAACCTTGCCGTCGCGGACGCCCGTGCCGATCGTGAACACCCCACCTGGTTCTATGAGTTCCGTTGGCGCTCGCCGGTCGTCGGTCAGGCCTTCCACTGCCTGGACCTGCCCTTCGCCTTCGACCACCTCGATGCCGAAGGGGTCGTGGCCGCCGCCGGGAACGAGCCGCCGCGTGCCCTCGCCGACGCCCTCCACCGCGCCTGGGTCGCCTTCGTCAGGGACCAGGACCCGGGTGTCGACTGGCCGCGCTACGCCGCGGGGGAGCGCATCACGAAGATCTGGGACACGGAGCCCCGGACCGCCGGGGACCCCCTGCGCGCGATCCGTGCACTCCGGCTCCCGTGAGTCGTGAGCCGTGAGCCGTGAGCTCCGAGTCCTGCGGCCGCTTCCGCCCGTCCCGTTGACGACGCGGCGCCCGGCCCGGTGGCATGGCATCGCGCGCAGTTCGCCGCACCCGCTTCGGACGGATCGGAACGCCCATGACGAAGGACCTCGCCGCCCCCTCCACACCGTTGATCGCCGACGCCTGTCTGCGGCTCGGGGAACCGCTGCGCGTCGCGCCCGCCGGGATCGTGCCCGTCGTGGCGGGGAGTCGGGTCGCCGGCCGGGTGCTGCCGGTGCGTCACTACGGCAGCGTCGACGTCTTTCTGGAGGCCCTCATGGACGCCCGGCCCGGAGACGTCCTGGTCATCGACAACGCGGGCCGTCGCGACGAGGCCTGCATCGGCGACCTCGCCGTCCTGGAGGCCCGTGCGGCGGGAGTGGTCGGTGTCGTGCTCTGGGGACTGCACCGGGACACCCCGGACCTGATCGAGATCGGACTCCCCGTCTTCTCGTACGGGCGCCACGCGCCCGGCCCCGTGCGCCTCGACGAGCGGGACCCGGACGCGCTGGCCACCGCACGGTTCGGCGACCACCGGGTGACCACCGCCGACCTCGTCTTCGGCGACGACGACGGCGTGGTCTTCGTGGCGGCCGACCGCGCCGACGCCGTCCTGGAAGCGGCCGGGGCACTGTTCCGCACGGAACGGGAGCAGGCCCGCCTGATCAGGGCGGGGCGGACCCTGCGGACGCAGACCCGCTTCGACGAGTACCTCGTGCGCCGGGCCGAGGACCCCTCCTTCACCTTCCGCCGGCATCTGCGTCGAATCGGCGGAGCGATCGAGGAGTGATCGAGGAGTGATCGAGGAGCGGGCCCACCGGTGGGCCGGGCGGCTCAGCCCTCGAAACCGACGGTGCCGTCCGGCAGGATCGCCTCCACCCGGGCGCCGTGCTCCACGGTCCGGCTCACCGTGCAGAACTTCTCGTGCGTCAGACGCACTCCGCGGGCGAACACCTGGGCCGCCTTCGGGTTGCTGTCGGGCAGCTCGAACTCGTAACTGACCCGGATCCGCCCCAGTCGACCGGGCTCCTCCGGGTCCGACACCGCCTCCACCACGATCGCCAGCTCCTCGTGGTCCACGGCCCGGGCGGTCCGGTCGATGACGAGGCCGCCGCACCCTCCCATCGCCGCGAGCAGCAGCTCCACCGGGGTGAAGGAGGGCTGGGCGTCCGCATCATCGGCAGCGGCCATCAAGACCTCCGCGCCCCGGTCATTGCGGGCGGTCCACTTCCGGTACCCGGTGCGGACGGTCTCGATCCGGTAGTCGGCCATGGCGGCGGAGCTCCTTCGTCGGCGTGCGTGTCCCCGTACGGTACGCGCCGGGAGGTCGCGGCCCCGGAACCGGTCGCCCCGTACCGTGCGCACGGTCAGGTGAGTAGCACGGTACGGGGGGACTGAGTACGCCGACCGATGCGGTGACGGCCGTCCGCCGGTGGAATGGGGCCATGACCTTCCACGCCCGGCGCATCCGCCCCCTCCGCCACGTGACCGCCACCGGCACGGCCCTCGCGGTGGCCCTCGGCCCCGTGGTGCTCGGCGCCCTGCTCGCCAGGTCGGTCGGTGGGGATCCGATGGCCTCCGTCAACGCGCTGATCGCGGGGGGCGGTCAGCGCGCCCGGATCTCGCGCGCCCAGCTCCGCTCGGGTGCCGCACTCCGGCCCGGTGCGCGTCCACGGGGCGGCCGCCCCGCGGGGAGAACCGACTCGGCCGGGCGCCTTCCGTGCCAGGAGGAAGGCCTGCGGGGTCTTCTCCGTGGGGTCCGGCTCCCGCACCAGGCGGGCCGACTCGACCAGTTCCGCCGACGCCAGCAGGTCCGCGACGCGGTCGGGTGACCGGCGGTACACGTCGAGGCTGACCTCGTGGCCGTACGCCTGCTCCAGGCGCACCCGCTCGTCACCCACCTTGAAGGCCACCAGTGCGTACCCGCCCGGAGCCAAGACCCTGTGGAACTCCCCGAACGAAGCGATGAGTTCCTCCTCCGGCATGTGCACCGTCGAGTACCACGAGCACCCCGCCGAGGGAACCACCGGGCAGGTCGAGCGGCGTCCGTGCCAACGGGTCGGAGAGCAGACGCTCGTAGTCGACGGCGACGGTGTCGTACGAGCGGCGGACGGCGGTGGGGTGTGCGGCTTCGGCCATGGGCGGCACCCTACGGTCCCGGTGTCCGGCGAACCGGCCCCGGAAACGGACGCCATGAGCGATGATCGTCGCCTCTGGGGCCTCCGGAGGTAGCGGGCCGGGACCATGGCGAAGGGGCACATCGAATGGCGAGGCGGGACTCCGGACGCGACGACCACCACACGAGCGGCACGGACGGAGCCGGCCCTCCCGTCCGGCACGCCGGGCACGCCCCCGGCATCGGGCGACGGCGGTTCCTCGGCTACGTGCTCGCCGCCCCCACCCTCACCGTCGCCGCCCGGATCGGAGGGGAGGCCCTCGCACCGCAGGAGGCCGCGGCCCTGGTCCCCTCACCGCCGGGGCCGGCCGAACTCCTCGACCTCAACGAGCTGCTCACCGTTGCCGCCCTGCCCACCAGCAACCTCATCTCCGTCCGCGTCGACGCCGACGGCACGGCCCACTTCGCCCTCCCCCGCGCCGAGGTCGGCCAGGGCATCACCACCTCCAGCGCCATGATCCTCGCCGAGGAACTCGACCTGCCCCTCGACAGGGTGAGGGTCACCCTGGCCGACGCCCGTCCCGAACTGCTCTTCAACCAGCTCACCGGCAGCTCCAACACCACCCACTCCACCTACACGCCCATCCGGGTCGCCGCCGCCCTCGCCCGGGCCCGACTGCTCCGTGCCGCCTCCCTCGCCCTGGGCGAGGCCGTCGACACCCTCACCACCAAGGCCGGCGCCGTGGTCTCCCCGACCGGCACGGTGCTCGGCTACGGGGAACTGGCCGCGCGGGCGGCGGCCGTCACCGACACGGCGGTGGAGGTGACCCTCAAGGACCCCGGCGGCTTCCGGGTGATCGGCACCGGGCAGCGACGGGTGGACGCCCTCGAAGCGGTCACGGGGCGGAAGCAGTTCGCCATGGACCTCCAGGTGCCGGACGCGCTGCCCACCATGGTCTGCCGTCCGCCCACCATCAACGGCACGGTCCGCTCCGTGACCAACCTCGCCGAGGTCCGTGCGATGCCCGGCGTCACCGACGTCGTCACCGTCTCCACCGGTGTCGCCGTCCGCGGCCGGACCTTCGGCCAGTGCATCGACGCCGTCCGTGCGCTTCGGGTCGACTGGGGTCCGGGAACCGTCGAGGGGGCCTCCGACGCCACCGTCCTGGAGGAGCTCCACCGGGCCGAGCTCCCCTTGGTGGTACCGCCGCTGCCTCTGCTCACCAAGGCCGTGGACGCCCGCTTCACCTTCCACTTCGCCAGCAATGCAGCCCTGGAGACCAACTGCGCGATCGCGGACGTACGGGCGGACTCGGCGGAGATCTGGTCCTCCCTGAAGTCCCCGATCGTCGCCCAGGAGCAGATCGCCCTCGCCCTGGGACTGCCGCCCGCCGCCGTCCGCGTCCACGTGACCGAGGGCGGCGGTTCCTTCGGTCGACGGCTGTTCTCCGACGCGGCTCGTGAAGCCGCGGAGATCTCGCGGGCCCTCGGCAAGCCCGTGAAGCTGATGTGGCACCGCAGTGACGACTTCCGCCAGGGCCGTACGCACCCGATGTCCACGTCGAGGGTGCGGGCCACGTACGCGCTCGGCGAGGTCCTCACCTACGAGCAGCGCCACACCTCCGTGGCCACGGACTTCGGACACGGCATCGGCGAGGTGCTGACGGCGGAGGCGGCCCGACTGCCCGTCGCCGACCTCACCTTCTCCGAGACGATGTTCCAGCTCACCCAGGTCAGCCCCTACCACCTCGGCGTCACCACCCAACTCCTCGCCGAGACCGACACGGGCTTCAACACCGGCTCCATGAGGAACATCTACTCGCCCAACGTCCGCTGTGCCCAGGAGCTCGTCATGGACGAACTGGCCCGGCGGACGGGGCAGGACGGTTACGAGATGCGACGGCGGCTCCTGAAGGACGCGCGCACCCGCGCCGTCCTCGACAGGGTCGCCGAGGCAGGGGCATGGGGCCGGAACATGTCGGCCGGCACGGGCCAGGGCCTCGCCGTCCACACCGAGTACCACTCCGCCCTCGCGGTCCTCGCCGAGATCGACTGCCGGCCCGGGACCGTCGGCCGGAAGCTTCCCGACGCCTACACCGGGCCGCGCGTGACGAAGGTGGTCTGCGCCGTCGACGTCGGCCTCGCCGTCAACCCGCGCGGTCTGGAGGCCCAGATGATGGGGGGCATCGCCGACGGCATCGCCCTCGCCCTGACCTCCGGGCTCCACCTGCGCGACGGGGCCTTCCTGGAGGCCAGTTGGGACCAGTACTTCTACACCCGACAGTGGAACGACCCGCCCGAGCTGGAGATCATCGTGATGCCTCCGAGCAGCGACGAGCCGGGCGGTGCGGGGGAGCTCGCGGTCGCCGGCGCCATGGCCGCCGTCGCGTGCGCCTACGGTCGGGCGACCGGCACGATGCCGACGGTCTTCCCCGTCAACCACGGGGAGCCGCCCGCCTTCACGCCCCTGCCGCTCGTTCCGCCCGTCCCGGCCTCGCCCACCGACGGCCGCACCCGCACCGTCTGAGCCCTGGAGCCCCCGTGCCGCAGCACACCTTCATCCTGAACGGCAAGGCCGTCACCGCCGACGTCGAGGGAGACGTCCGGCTCCTCTGGGTCCTCAGGGACGTCCTCGGAGTCACCGGACCCAAGTACGGTTGCGGGGTCGGCGTGTGCCGGGCCTGTACGAGCCACCTCAACGGCAGGGCCTTCACGCCCTGCGCCGTGCGCGTCGGGGACGTGGCCCCCACGGACGAGATCACCACCATCGAAGGGCTCGCGGACACCGTGGCGAGCGAACTCCACCCGATGCAGGAGGCATGGCTCGACCGGGACGTCGCCCAGTGCGGCTACTGCCAGCCGGGGCAGATCATGGCTGCGGTGTCGGCGGTGCGCCGGGCCAGAGAGGCCGGCCGCGAAGTCACCGAGGCCGATCTCGAGGGGCTCCGGAACATCTGCCGGTGCGGCACTTACCACCGCATCCGGCAGGCCGTCCTGGAGGGCGCCCGCCGGATGGAGTGACGGACGGCTCCGCCGCAGTGTCCCTGCTCGGTTCCGCACCGCGGCGAGGGGCCCCACCACCGGTCTTGGTGGTGGGGCCCCTGGTGGGTCCGGAGCCGGCTCAGACGGCCGGCGGCACCCGGGACGGGCGGCCCGCGCCGCGGGTCAGGACGTAGCCGCCGATGCCGGCGAGTGCGGCGAGGATTCCGCCCACCAGGGTCCAGATCCAGCGGTCGGACCACCAACCGGAGGACCAGCCGTCCTCCGGAGCCCCCGCCTCCACAGCGGGGGTCCGACCCGCTTCGGTGTCGGCCTCGGCCTGGTCGGCGGTGGTCGCCCCCGGGACCAGCGGCGCGGCCAGGGCGCCGTCGGTGGCGTAGGCCCCGCCCTCGTCGGCGACGTCCACCCCGATCCGGGCGGAGAAGGGCTGCCCGAGGTCCTCGTCCGGGCCGTTGGTGACGGTCAGCCGGACGTAGTAGCTGCCGGGCAGGGGGTCCTGGGACCAGGCGTCGGCCGAGGCCCGGACCGGGCGCAGCGCGCAGGCCAGTTCCACGGTCGCGGCGTCCTTCGCCGCCGCGCGGGACTGCATTCCGTAGGTGCACGGCTGACGCCGCCGCAGGCCGTCGTACACGTCGACGCGCCAGGTGGCCGCCCCGTGCCGCAGGGCCGTGTCCGGAAGCGTGACCGTGGCCCTCACGGTCGGCCGCTCCCCGGTGTCGGCGGGAAACACCCAGTACAGGTAGTCACCGGTGGCGGCCTGTGCCGTTGCCTGCTGCCCGGGGAGGAAGCGGGCGGCGGTGCGGAAGGTGGTGCCGGCCTCCGTGGGACCGGCCTGCTCGGAGGGAGAGGCCGACGCGCTGGGGGTGTCGGCCAGGGCTGCCGGAGCCGCCTGACCGAGCAGGGCGGCGCCCGCGAGCAAGGCCGTGGCGAGCATGCGTACGGTACGCATCAGTGGGTCCTCCAGACAGCGACGCGCCAGCGGGACAGCCAGCCCCAGAGCAGACCGGCCAGGAAGCCGACGAGGACCAGGGCGCCGAGCAGCCACCAGCCGCGGCCGAGGCCGAAGGAAGCGATGTCCGAGGCGCTGGACGGGCCGTCGACGACGTCCACCGTCAGTTCGATCGGCATGCCCGGCGTCGTCTTGACCGACGGGGGAGCGGAGAAGGAGTTGCTGACCTGGAGGCAGACCGTCTCGGCGGCCGGCTTCGTCCCGTCCGAGTCGTCGTCCGCCTCGGCCTTCGGGTAGCGCAGTCCGGTCGAGATCACGTCCGTGCGTCCGTCGCCCGCCTCGGATCCGCGGACGATCTCGCGGCCGTGCAGGGTGACGGCCCGCAGCAGCACGCCGTAGTCCTCGTTGACGGCCCGGTCGGCCGAGATGCTGACGGAGGCCCGCAGTTCTTGACCGGGCAGCAGGTCCACCCGGTACCAACGGTGCTCGCCGAAGGTCTCGCGGTCCGTGTAGAGGCCGGGCTTCAGCTGGGGGGCGTCGGTGCACCGTGCGGCGCCGTTGGTGGCCACGGGGGTGACGACGGGGTCGGCGGCACGGTCGACCAGTTGGCGGACCCGGCGGGAGAGTTCGTCGGTGCGGTGGATCGAGGTGTAGGTGCCTCCGGTCGCCTCCGCGATGCAGGTGAGCTGCTGCCGGGTCTTGGCGTCCGGCACCAGACCCAGCGTGTCGATGACGAGGTGGATCCCCTTCGCCGCGATCTCCCGGGCCACCTGGCACGGGTCGAGGGGGGCGCAGGTGTCCTCGCCGTCCGTGATGAGCACGATCCGCTTGGTCGCCCCGTCTTCGCCGAGGTCGTCGGCTGCACCGAGCAGGGCCGGACCGATCGGGGTCCAGCCCGTCGGCGCCAGGGTGGCCACCGCGGTCTTGGCCTCGGTGCGGTCGAGCGGGCCCACCGGGTAGAGCTGTCGGGTGTCCTTGCAGCCCTGCTTGCGGTCCTGCCCGGGGTAGTCGGCGCCCAGGGTGCGGATGCCGAGCCGCACCTCTTCGGGAACCGCGTCGAGAACCTCGTTGAAGGCCTGCTTCGCCGCGGTCATGCGGGATGTGCCGTCGATGTCCTTGGCCCGCATGGAGCCGCTGACGTCGAGCACCAACTCGACCTTGGGTGATTCCTTCGCCGCTGGTTCGTCGGCAACCGCGCTCGTCGGCAGGAGCGCGGCGCTCAGGGCGACGAGCAGCGCGCCGGCCCCGGTCGCCAGCCGTTTTCTCGTGATCATCGCCGGATCGTATTGATGATCGTCCGACAAACCAAAACCGGGGGTGGTAACCGGCCTTCGGATCGTGCTCCGAGCCGTGCTCCGGGTCCGCGCGGCCCGGCGGTGCGCGGGGTTCGGGAAGGAACCCCGGCTGGCACCCGGCGCCCCACGCCGAATGCCCACAGTGCTTCACGCCGCCCTCGTTGCCCGCGATCAGACGGCCGCCGGCCCGGCCGTAGTGTGCGCGTACCGGCCGGCGTCGTCGAGGAGGCCGGAGCGGGCGCAGAGCCGCTCGATCACCCGCTCCACCACGGAGCCGTCGTCGCCGAGCCAGATCGGCGGAACTCCCCGGAACCCTGTCTGACCAGCGGCTTCGGTCGGCAGTTCACCCATGGGATCGCCAACGCGACGTGCGCGTCGTGGTGGACCCTCGTGGGCCGCACGGACAAGGAGGCCCACCTGTCACTGCGGTCGATGCCACCAGGTGCTTGAGGCCCATGTGCTGGGGGCACCACCCTGAGACAGCCGTGTACTGATCCTCTCGTCGAGTTCCGCCATGGTGCGGTGGAAGGCGCTTTCGAGGTCCACGTTGTAGCGGTGAGCCAGGATGAGTACCGACCACAGGCAGTCGGCGAGCTCGTGTTCCAGCGCAGGCCGACCGCCCGGGTGCTCTCTCGCACCCTCCTCCGCCATGATGAGTTTGGCCAGGTCGCCGACGTCGCCCATGAAGCCGAGCACGAACTCGGTGCGTGTCCAGACCCGGCCGCGCTCACGACGGTTCAGCTCGTCGTAGAGGTCATGGATGCGGATCGCCTGCTGCTTCACTTCGTCGAAGTCCACGGAGTCCGTCCCTTCGGGGTGAGCGGGCTGAGGAGCACGGCCCGTTTGCCGGTCCTTGCGCGACGAGGAGTTCTGGAGGCCCGCCCGTCGTGCCGAAACGAGCGGGAGGCATGTGACAACGGGGAATGGAGTGTCGGACCTGTCGGACCAGGTTGCGGGTTCAGGTCGAGAAGCAGGGGCCCAGGACCTGCTGCAGGTAGTCCGCGCCCGGGCCGAGGCGGGCAGCCCGTTCGGCCGAGGGGACGAACGGGCTCTCGTGGAGCTCGGGGGCCACCCCGCGCTCCGTCTCCGACACTGAGAGCTGTGCGGGAGACGAAGCCGAAGGCCGGCTGGGCGAAGCCGTTGACGCCGATGACGACAGCGTGGTCTGTGCCGTGTTCCGGGCGGGCGGTGCCGTTGAACTGTTGCACGACCGGTGGGTTCACCGGGCGGCTGAGCTGCTCGCCCTGGACAACGATGGTGAGAAGGACCGGCTCCGGTTCGACCGTTGTCGCATCCACACCGGCGACGGCAGGTGCGGCGAGAACGCCGAGGACGGCGCCGGCGAGCCGGGCGAGCAGGAACAGGACGGCGAGGAAGCCGAGCACGGTCCACCAAGGGTGCGCGGCGACCACGCCCCACACGCACACGGTGATCCATCTGATGACGGATCCGGTCGACCGCTCCCAGAGCGTTTTTCCGACGGCCAGGGCCAGTACGGCGTACAGCAGGAACTTCAGAAACGGGTCGAGGGAGCCGTCTTCACCGAACACCGTCCGTCCTCCCCTCGGGAGAGGCCCGTTCGTACGGAGCGGCGAACCGGGGCCGGCGAGCGCCGGGGAGCCGTCGGCGGGTGAGGGAGGGAAGCCGCAGGAGCTGGTGGAGCGGCACACCCAGCTCGGCCCATGAGCGCAGCCGTTCACGATCGGTCCAGCCCACGGCGTGCCGCTCTCCCCACTCCCGGGCGTCGCGGGTGAAGCCGCCGTTCGTCACGACCGTCGCCGCATTCGCGCGGTGGGCGGGGCCTGCTGTCCCCTTCACCTGGTACATCACCTGGGAACCGACCTTCGCGGCGACCTTGGTGTGCTTGGCCTGGACGACGAGGCGCCCGTACGCCGGGTGGTCGGCGATGACGTCGGCGGCCTGATCGCCCTGCTGCCCCACCTGTCGGGCCGACCAGCCGTCCCGGATCAGCAGGTCCCGCAGCGCGAACTCGAACTGCCGGTCGTCCATCGCGTCGAGCTCCGCCAGGCTGAACCGCAGGACCGTCGAACGCCGTGCGCGCGCCGCCTGCTCGCGGGCGGCTGCCACAGCCCGCCAGACGCCGGCCGCGCATCCCAGGAGAGCGAGCACAGCCACGATGGGCCACCACCGCACCAGCGCCTCGCCCACCCAGACGAGCAACCGCACCACCAAGGAGGCCACCGCTGCGGCCACCAGGGCCGCCGCCCCGTATTCGACCGCGCCGCGCGGCCGACGAATCGCTAACCGCCGCCGCCCCATCAGCGGTCCGCCGACGGCGTCGCCGTCACCCCGGGCACGGGGGGCTGCGTCGGCGCCGCCCCCTCGAACCCGAAGAACTGCGCCCACAGCACCACGACGGCGGCGATGCCGCCGATCAGCCACGGGCTCATCTTCTTCGCAGGCCGACGGGTCGGATTCCGGCGGATGTGGCTCCGCACCCGGTGATACCCCTCAGGCGGCATGAACTGTCCCCTCCCGAAATGAGGGCCGCACCGACGCGAACCCCTCCTGACATGGATGTAGCAGTGGCCACCGACACTGACCCGGGAGAACCACACCGCGATCACTCCAAACCGGCCACCCCCCGTCAACGACTTCTCCTCAGCGGTCGAACACGAGGTGAACGGCCAGGTGGCCACGGAGAACCGATTGCCACCCCGGCCACGTCCGCACCACCCGGGCACCACGCGACAGCCGGAGGAACCCCTGGTCGCAGCACCCTGCCCGGTGGAGCGAAGTTGGCGAGAAAGACAGGGAGCACGCTCCCCGCGTACGCGCGTGTGCGCCCCCACGCGCCACCAGTCGGACGCAGTGCCGGGCAGGTCTTCACTTTCAGGACGGGGCAGCACGGTGGGGGTGGGTGCTCCATGTGTCCCGAGACCGAGGCGAAAGCTTCTTGGGATTGGTGGCCCCGCGACAGCCCGAAGCCGACGGCGGCGTCCGTGTCGCCGACGACGGAACGGGTCTTGCGGTCGGGCACGCCGGCCACGCTGACGGCCCTCCGCCGGAGACCCGGCTGACCGTGCTCTGCTGCGGGGCACCACCCGCCGACCGGCGCTCGCTGTTCGGCGGTTACCTCGGCGCGGGACTGGTCGTCGTCAACGCCTTGTCGAGCCGCCTGACGGCAGAGGTACGGCGCGACGGCGCCCACTGGGTGCTGGAGTACGAGCAAGGCGTGCCGGTCGGGGTGCCTGCCCGCATCGGGCCGGCCGACGGCAACGGGATCGTGATCACCTTCCGGCCCGAGGGACTAGGTTGCGGAACAGGGCGCCCCGATCCACCCGGACGTGAGCGGCTTCGAGCGCGAGTGCTCCGAGACGGAGGGAACCGTGGAGGTGTCCCTCCGTTGGTGCGACTCCCGCGAGGAACGGATCGCACGCTACGCCAACAGCCTGCCGACCACCGGCGGTGGCACGCACGAACTCGGTTTCCGAGACGGCCTGGCGGCCGCTCTCACCGCCTATGCCCGGAAGCGACAGCTGCTCAGCCCGTCCGACCCCGACTTCACCCCCACTCGGCTCGGCGCGGGCGACAGCCGTCCTCGCCCGGATCCCGACGCCCCCCGCCACTGACACGATCGCTTTCCGGGCCTGCCGCCAAGGATCGGGGAACGCTCGGCGAACCTTCACGGTGGCTCAGGCGAACGTCGTGTCCTGGAGCAGCGGTCGAAGCACAGGCGCAGGACCTGGTCCTCCGCCCAGAGGAACGTGCCGACGCCGTTGACGTCGACGGAGTGGGAGCCCCGGCCCGCCCCTAACGGTGTTCGGGGTTCTCGAAGTCGAAGCGGCAGCCGGCGTCCCACTCGGAGCGCTGGTTGCCGTGCGCCGGGATGCCGCCGGCGTCCTTGAGCATGCGGGCCAGGTGGAGCTGGTTCCAGGTCATGAAGGTGGTGTTGCGGTTGGTGAAGTCGTTCTCCGGCCCGCCGGAACCGGGGTCGAGGTACGACGGGCCCGGGCCGGCCGGGCCGACCCAGCCCGCGTCCGCCTGCGGCGGGATCACGTAGCCGAGGTGCTGGAGGCTGTAGAGGACGTTCATCGCGCAGTGCTTGGCGCCGTCCTCGTTGCCGGTGATCAGACAGCCGCCCACGCGACCGTAGTAGGCGTACTGGCCGCGCTCGTTGAGGATCGAGGAGCAGGCGTAGAGCCGCTCGATGACCTTCTTCATGACCGAGGAGTTGTCACCCAGCCATACGGGTCCGGCCAAGGTGAGGATGTCCGCGGCCATCACCTTCGAGTAGATGACGGGCCACTCGTCGGTCTCCCACCCGTGCTCGGTCATGTCCGGCCAGACACCGGTCGCGAGGTCGATGTCCACCGCCCGCAGCACCTCGACCTCGACGCCCTGGCGCTCCATGATGCCGGTGCTGATGTCGATCAGCCCCTGTGTGTGGCTGCGCTCCGGCGACCGCTTGAGCGTGCAGTTGATCACCAGGGCGCGGAGATCACGGTAGGACGTGCCGGCGTCGGTCATCGGTGCGTTCCTTTGCGAACGAGTGGGCGGTCGGAAGGCGAAGCACACCCAGCCGCGACGTCGATGCGGCCCCGGGGCGGTCCGGCCGGAAGTCCCGTCCACTGTCTCGCCCCGGCGGGCGGAAACGACCGAGCGCCGCGCCAACGGCAGCGAAGTCGCCCCCCGATCACCCGCGTGGCCCGCACCGGTGACATCCGTCCCCGACTCGGATCGGTCCGCAGGGCACGAGGGCCTCGGAGGCCCTCACCCGCTCGTGCCGTACGGGCCAGGCGTCCCGCTCCCACCCGCGCTCCCCGTGTCCGGTCGGGCCTCGGTGGCGATGCCCCGGGTCCACCGCCCGCACCACGGAGGTCGTCACGCCCTGTGCCTCCCCCACCGACCGGCTGCGCTCGACGAGGCCCTCCGCACGGCTGACCTCGGGCGGCCGTTTGAGGGTCCAGCCGATGGAGGGCGGGCTCAGGTGCGCCGGGTGGGAGACTCCGGTCCCACGGGACCCGTGTCGGGGAGCGGGCGGGCCCGGACGCCCTGGGAGGGCTCCTGGTGGCCGCCCGTGGCGATGATGCGCACCTCGTCCCGATCGCTGATCTCTGCGCGGATGATGCCGGTGGCATCGGTGTAGACCGGATGGCCTCCGGACCCCGTGAGGTGCGTGCGCTCCACGATCACGAGGTCCCGGGGCGAGCCCGTGCCGTCGGAGAACACCAGCTCGTATCGGAGTGGGTTCATTCACCCGATTTTACGCCGATCGGGTCGGGTCGCCCCTGGGGAACCGCATCGACCAGGGCGGCCAGTGCCTCGCCGAGGGCCCTCGTGCCCGGCCCCGCCGGCCCGCCAGGCTCGCTCATGTAGCAGTCGCGGCGGATCTCGATCATCAGTGAGCTCACCCGCGGATCGCGGCCGTAGCGCTCCAGCGGTACGTACGTGCCGGCGAAGGGGCTGTCGGTTCCGACACCGCCGAACCCGTCGAACGCCTCCCGCGCCGCCTCCAGCAGCGCGGGAGGCGTGTGGAAGGCGTCCGTGCCCAGACAGACCGGCGGGCGCGGCCCGTCGCCGTGCAGCTCGTACGGCAGCCGCTCGGTCGGGTACGAGTGGACGTCGAGGATCACCGCGCGTCCTGTCGCCGCGAGGCGCTCCGCGACGGCATCGCCCATCGCCCGGGCGTACGGGGCGAAGTACCGGTCGAGCAGCGGGGAGGCGTCGAACCCGCTCGGCCGCAGCGGTGCACGGTGGCTGGTGCGGGTGTAGACCGCGCCCATGCCGACGGACAGCATCTCCTCCCGTTCGTCCGGGAAGCGCTCGGGGTCGACGACGAGTCGCGAGAGCCGGTTGACGAACCTCCAGGGCCGCGTGCCGGCCGCGGAGGCGGCGACGGCGGCGATCTCCGCCGTGTGGGAGTCCGTGAGGTGGTCCAGCTCGCGGGCGAGTTCCTCGTCACCGAGCAGAATGCCCCCGCGCACCTCCGGGGGCACCTCGCGGGCGGAGTGCGGAACGTGGAGCAGGAGAGGCGAGTCGGGGGCGCCGTGCAGGAGCCGGAAGCCGGGCGGGGAGCCGGAGGGGACGTCGGTCATCCGACGATCCTGCCGCCCACCCCGCCCATGTCGGGGCGAAACCGCTGGATAAGGTGGGGGAGGATGTGCCGCCTTACCAGGACTTCAGGCGCCGGACCGGGCCGATCCCCGAGCACGACGGGCACCGGACGTCCGCCCGGTGCCCGCCCCGTTCCGTCCGGACCGCGGCAGCCGCCCCGGAAGCCCCGTCCCCGAGAGCAGCGAATGAGTGCCGAAGCCGTCCTGAGTCCCGACCCCGATGCCGATCTCGCCACCGATGCCCCCCTTGTCGTACCGCGCCGCCCGCGCATCGCCGGCAGGGCTCCGGCCGGGCCCGCGCCCGGTGCCGCCCTCCACAGCATCAGCGCAGCAACCACCGCCCTGCTCGGCCTCGTCGCCATTGGGGCCTTGATCCACGAGCCGGTGCTGATACCGCCGCTCGCCGCCAGCGCCGCCCTGGTGCACTGCGCTCCCGCGCTCCCCCTGGCCCAGCCCCGGAGCGTCATCGTGGGCCACCTCCTCGGCGCCGTTGCCGGGTACGCGGTGGCGACCGTGGCGGGGAACGGCAGTGCCTGGGCCGCCGCGCTCGCGGCGGGAGTCGCCCTCGCACTGACCACCCTGGCCCGCACCCCGCACTCGCCGGCCTGCGCGACCGCCGTCGTCATCGTGCTCCAGGCCCCCGCTCCCGGCAGGTTCGTCCCCCTGCTCTTCGGCGCCACCGTCCTGCTGGTGCTGACGGCGTTCGCCGCCTCCCGCACCCGGCGTTCGGCGCCGAGTTACCCCGCCTACTGGTGGTGATCCGAGGGCCGGTCCCGGTCCGTGCCCCGGCTGGCGGCCGTACGCCCTTCCGCTCCGCACCGCCCTCGCCTCTGGCGTTCCCGCCGAACGCGGTCTCGTCACCGGCGTCGTCGGCGGCTCGGCCGCCGGTTTCATGCGGGGCAGCAGCATCCGGGTCCCTGGTCCGGCCGCGGGTCTGACCGATGCTCGTCCTCGAAGCGGTCCGGACCCTGGCTCCGGCCGCACTCGGCCCCGTCGTGCTCCTCGCCGGGCTGCTCCAGGTCGTCACGGGTCCGCTGCGTCGGGGCCGTTGGTTCCGGGGCATCTCGCTCTCGGTCGTCGAGGGGGTGCTCGCCTGGATCCTGGTTCACGCGGGCTGGAAGCCCATCCCTTCAAGGGGGCCGTCTCCCTGTGGCGCAGCCATCGCGGCGAGGCGCCCGTCCTGGTCGTGACCGCCGTGGCGATCGTCACCTCCCCCGTGTTCGAAGGCGTTCTGGTCGGGCTCGCGGTGTCCGTCGCCAAGACGGCCCGGGACGCTTCGCACCCTCCGGGCGGACCGCCCCGGCGTCCTCGACCTCTCAGGACTCCGGGGCGGACCGTGCCTGCCGGTCCGCCCCGGAGTCCTGGGCCGATCGTCACCGCACGCCCGGCGCCGCCTCCGTGCACCTTCACGGACCGGTCATGACAGGCCCTCCGGGCGGGTGGCGATGAAGGAGGGGCGCCGGACCGGGGCGGCGAAGGGGGCCTCGGGAAGGTTCTCGACGCTGTTGAAGACGAGGAACACGTTGCTGCGCGGGTACGGGGTGATGTTGTCGCCCGAGCCGTGCAGGGCGTTGCAGTCGAACCAGGTCGCCGAGCCCGCCGGACCGGTGAAGTGCCGGATGCCGCAGGCGTCGGCGAAGGTGGTGAGCGCCTCGGGGGAGGGGATGCCGGCGTCCTGCATCTTCAGCGACTGCTTGTAGTTGTCCTTGGGCGTCTCGCCCGCGCAGCCCAGGAAGGTCCGGTGCGAGCCCGGCATGATCATCAGGCTGCCGTTGGTGGTGTGGTTCGGGGTGAGGGCGATCGACACCGACACGGTCCGCATCTGGGGCAGGCCGTCCTCGGCGTGCCAGGTCTCGAAGTCGGAGTGCCAGTAGAAGCCGCTGGCGCCGAAACCGGGCTTGACGTTCACCCGGGACTGGTGGACGTAGACGTCGGAGCCGAGGATCTGTCGGGCGCGCCCGGCGATCCGGGGGTCCTCGGCCAGCCGTCCGAAGACCTCGCTGATCCGGTGCACCTCGAAAACGGAGCGGATCTCCTGGGAGCGGGGCTCGACGATGGCCCGCTCGTCCGCCCGCACGGCGGGGTCGGCGACCAGTCGGTCCAGCTCGGCACGGAGCTCATCGACCTCGTCGGGGGTGACCAACTCGTCCACCGTGATGAAGCCGTCGCGGTCGTACTCCTCCAGTTCCCGGGCCCAGAAGGGTCCCGGCGTGCCGGGCTCGGACCAGACCACGGGGTCCTTGCGGCCGATGAGCTCTTCCTTGGGGCCGCGGGTGGGGTAGAGGTCGACGGGACGGGTGGGTGCGGAGGCCATGGGGCGGAGCGCCTTCCTTTCGCGTACGGGGGTCGTCGTGGTTCTCAGGCCGGGTCGGGTTCGGTGAGGAGCGGGTAGACGCCGTTCTCGTCGTGGTCCTCCCGCCCGGTGACGGGCGGGTTGAAGACGCACAGGCAACGGAAGTCCTGCAGGACCTTGAGGGTGTGGCGCTCGTGTCCGTCGAGCAGGTACATCGTTCCGGGCGTGATCGTGTACGTGCGCCCGGTCTCGTGGTCGGTGAGTTCGGCCTCGCCGGCCGTGCAGACCACGGCCTCGACGTGGTTCGCGTACCACATGGACGTCTCGGTGCCGGCGTACAGCACGGTCTCGTGCAGGGAGAAGCCGACCCGCTCACGGGCCAGGATGATGCGCTTGCTCTCCCAGGTGCCGGAGGCGGCCCGCACGTGCCGCTCGGTGTTCTCCAGCTCGTCGAAGGTGCGGACGATCATGGGTGGTGGCCTTTCTGCGGGGGGATGGTCAGGCGTCGCGGCGGTCGGCCGCGTGGCGGACCGAGCGGGCCAGGATGCCGAGGCCCTCGTCGAGCTCGTCGTCCGTGGCGGTCAGCGGGGGCAGCAGCTTGACCACTTCGCCGTGCGGCCCCGAGGTCTCCAGCAGCAGACCGGTCTCGAAGGCGCGGCGGCACACGGCCTCGGCACGCTCCCCGTCGGTGAACTCCAGCCCCCAGACGAGGCCCCGGCCGCGGACCGCGATGCCCATGCGGTCGTCGTCGCACAGGTCCCGCAGTGCGAGTTCCACCCGGTCGGCCCGGCCGAGGGTGCGCTGGCGCAGGGCGTCGTCGCGCCAGTACGCGTCGAGGGCGGCCGTGGCGGTGACGAAGGCGGGGTTGTTGCCGCGGAAGGTTCCGTTGTGCTCGCCCGGTCCCCAGAGGTCGAGCTCCGGACGGAACAGGCAGAGCGACATGGGCAGGCCGTAGCCGCTGATGGACTTGGACAGGGTGACGATGTCGGGCGTGATGCCCGCCTCCTCGAAGGAGAAGAAGTCACCGGTGCGTCCGCAGCCCATCTGGACGTCGTCGACGATGAGGAGCATGTCGTGCCGGCGGCAGAGGTCGGCGAGCTCGCGCAGCCACTCGGCGCGGGCGACGTTGACGCCGCCCTCTCCCTGGACCGTTTCGACGATGACCGCCGCGGGGTGGTCGAGGCCGGAGCCGGGGTCGTCGAGGAGCCGCTCGAACCAGAGGAAGTCCGGCGTCTGACCGTCGAGGTACTGGTCGAAGGGCATCCGGGTGGCGTGCGGGAGCGGCACTCCGGCCCCGGCGCGCTTGGCGGCGTTGCCGGTGACGGCCAGCGAGCCCAGCGACATGCCGTGGAAGGCGTTGGTGAAGGACACGACCGTCTTCCGGCCGGTGACCTTGCGGGCGAGCTTGAGGGCGGCCTCCACGGCATTGGTTCCGGTGGGGCCGGGGAACATCACCTTGTACGGCAGGGCGCGGGGCTCCAGGACCGTCTCGCGGAAGGTCTCCAGGAAGGCGCGTTTGGCGGTCGTCGACATGTCGAGGCCGTGGGTGATGCCGTCGTCGGCGAGGTAGTCGAGCAGCGCGCGCTTGAGCACCGGGTTGTTGTGCCCGTAGTTCAGTGAGCCCGCCCCGGCGAAGAAGTCGAGGTAAGGGCGCCCGTCCTCGTCGTACAGTCGGCTCCCACTGGCGCGCTCGAAGACGACCGGCCAGGCGCGGCAGTAGCTGCGGACTTCCGATTCGACGGTCTCGAAGACGGAGGGGGCGATGTCGGTCAGGGACACGGAGTCTCTTCTCCAGGATGTGGTGCGGGGAAAGGGGCGGGAAGTCGATTCAGGACGTGCGGGGACCGAGCGGGCCGATGCGGTACAACACCTCGGCGTCGTGTCCGGACGCCGGGAAGGCGTCCGACGGGAAGAGGACCTCGCGGGTGAGGTCCGCCCCGTGCCGGCGCGCGTATGACCGGAACAGCCGGTCGGACGCGAGGTTTCCCGGGGTGACGGTCGCCTCCAGCCGGTCGAATCCGCGCCTGTTCGCGACCTGTGCGGACAGAGCGTCGAGCAGGGTCCCGGCTACCCCGTTTCCGCGGTGCGAATCTTCCACGGCGACCTGCCAGACGAAGAGCGTCTCGGGGGCGTCGGGCCGCAGGTAGCCGGTGACGAAACCGACCGGCCGTCCGGAGGCGTCACGGGCGACGGCGGTGGTGTCGGCGAAGTCGCGGCACCAGAGCATGTAGCTGTACGGCGAGTTGAGGTCGAGATCGCCCGAGTTCCGGGCGATCCGCCACAATGCGGCGCCGTCCGTGATTTCGGCCGGGCCGACGGAGACGGCGGCCGGGGACGTCAGGGGGGCAGTGGTCATGTGGGCCGAAGCTACCGAGCAGGCCGCGGAACTTCCTGGGGCGAAGGTCTTGTTCGACTATCAACCTTCGTGATAGGTGCACTGGGGATGCCCGGGGCGGGAATTGCTCTCCCTCGGTGCGTCAAAGGCGGATCAAAGAGGGCAATTCCACCGTTTGTAACGGATGGGTAACAGCTCTGTTTCCTGAGATGGGGCTCCTTAAGAAGGTGAGAACATCCGGGTTTTCCTGTTTGAGGACTCCGGAAGCGGGAAGCCGGGCCAGGAGGTCCCCTGACCCGACTCCCGTCGCGCGGACGCTGCTCCCCGCGTGGTGTTCCCTGCGTGCCGGCGGGTGGCTACCAGATGGCCTCGACCCATTCGGGGTGGTCGATGAACGGGTTCCGGTTGCCTTGGTAGGTGGAGTAGATGACGTCGTTGCGGCGCTCCTCGAAGGCGCTCGGCGGGTCCTGCTCGTTCCACTGCTTCAGGATCGAGAGCCGGCCGTGGAAGGGCGTGCTGCCGTTGGAGGAGGATTCGTTGGGCTCCAGGTCGGGCCAGGCGTCGTCGCCCTCGTAGCGAACGGCCATGTAGAGGATCATGCGGGCCACGTCCCCCTTGTCCGCGTCGCGCGGCTCGAAGGAGTTGCTGTCCGTGTAGCTGCCGGGGGCGCCGCTGACCGAGCTGCCGCCGTTGTCCCAGTCCTTGTTCCCGCGGATGCTGTTGACCTGTACGTCGCAGGCGCGCAGGTGGTGCAGGTCGGTGCCCGGGCCGGTCGAGGTGCCGAAGTCGCCGTGGGACTTGGCCCAGGTGTGCTCGCGGTTCCAGTCGCCCACGCTGCCCCCGTTGAGGGACTTGCTCCGTGAGGTGCCGCTGTACAGCAGGATGACGTTGTTGGTGTTGTTCGGATCTTGGTCGGTGTTCTTGAGCGCGTTCCAGACCGCGGAGTACGAGATCTTGCTCTGCTTGCTGATGATGGTGTGCAGCGAGGACTTGAGGCTCGTGCCGCTCTTGCCGATCGCGTTCTTGTAGTACGTGCTGTCGTACGCGGTCGTCGTGGCGCTTGCGGGGGTCGCGGCGACCGTGGGGAGCGTGACGCCGACGAGGGTGGCGGCTGCTGCCGCCGCCCATGCCTTCCATCTGCCTATCCGCGCAACGGACATGGGGGGCCCTTTCCCGGGGACGGCACGCGCGGGGTGATCGGTGCCCGCTCAACGGCACCGGTGTCTACGCGTGTTGACTTGATGTCACCCGGAGGGTCGCACACGTCAGGTACCTGTCATGTAACGAGAAGGGGGCCGTTCCGTGACGTTCTCGCATAGGCCGGAACCGCCCCGCTTTCCGGGGGTTCACGGGGGCATCAGGCGCCCCGGGAGTCCACCGGCAACCCCTTCGGTTCCTTGATCCGCTTCATGATGATCTGCGAGTTGACCTCGGTGACCCCGGTCAGCGTCGTCAGCCGCTCGATCCACAGGCGCTCGTATGCCGCCAGGTCGGCCACCGCGATCCGCAGCAGGCAGCCCGGACTCCCGAACAGGCGATAGGCCTCGATCACGTCCGGCACCTCCCGGAGGGCCTCCTCGAAGGCCTCCACCGTCTCCCGGTCGCGTCGCACCTCCACCGAGACGAGGACCTCGAAGCCGCGCCCCACCGCCTCGGGGTCGATGATCGCCCGGTACCCCCGGATCACCCCGTCCTGCTCCAGTTGGCGCACCCGGCGCAAACAGGGGGAGGGGCTGAGTCCGACCCGCTGGGCCAGCTCCTGGTTGCTCAACCGGCCGTCGTTCTGGAGCTCGCGCAAGATATGGAGATCGATTCGGTCCATGACGCAATTGTCTACCACGAAAGAAAGGATCAAGGGTCGATTTCGCAATCGCCTTGCGCACCACCTGCCCTATCGTTGCGGGTGCAGGTGACACGGGTACGGAGTGAGGGCGGCAGGCATGAAGCGGACGAACGACGGGGGAGCGCGCCGGATCGTCGTCATCAGCACGGGCGGCACGATCGCCAGTCGCTGGCAGGGCACCGGCTATGCGGCCGATGCCTCCGGCAGCGACGTGCTGGCCACCGCCCCGCTTCCCGAGGACGTCACCGTCGAGGTCGTCGACCTGTTCAACGTGAACAGCTCCCGCATCACCGCGGCCCACCAGCTCGCCCTCCTCCGCACCGTCCACGAGACCTTCGCCGACCCCGGCGTCGACGGCATCGTGATCACCCACGGCACCGACACCCTGGAAGAGACGGCCTTCCTCCTGGACCTCCACCACGCCGATTCCCGGCCGGTCGTCCTGACCGGAGCCCAACGGCCCTTCGGCACCGGCGACGGTGACGGCCCCGGCAACCTCTACGACGCGCTCCAGGTCGCCTCCACCGTCCGCGACCTCGGTGTCCTCATCGTCTTCAACGGCCGCGTGCACGCGGCACGCGGCACCGTGAAGACCCAGACCCTCGCCATCGACGCCTTCTCCGACCCCTCCACCGAGCGCCTCGGTCGCGTGGGCTTCTCCCGCGTCGACATCGAGCGACAGCCGGAGCGTCCTGCTCCGCTCCCCCTCCCCGCCGCCGCGCGGACCGCGGCGCCGGGGGCGACCGGCCCCGACGCCACTGTGCTGCCCCGGGTCGACATCATCACGCACCACTCCGACGGCGATCCGTTCCTCCTGAACGCAGCGGTTTCCGCCGGGGCCCGGGGGATCGTGCTCGTGGCCACCGGTGCGGGCAACGCCACCCCCGAGATCGCCGCCGCCGTTGCGGAGGCCGTCGCCCGCGGCGTGCTCGTCGCCGTGACCACCCGGGTCCCCGCCGGGCCGCTCGCCGAGATCTACACCGGCGGCGGCGCGGTCGACCTCGTCGCCGCCGGTGCCCTGCTCACCGGCACCCTCCGGGCCGGGCAGGCGCGCATCGTGCTCCTCTCCGCGCTCCTCGCCGAGGGGGCCACCGGTGCGACGGACCCCGCTGGCCTGCGCCGCCTCCTCGAAGGACCCGTCCGTGCGGAACCGACCCTCGCCACGGGCGGGTCCCGGTCGGCCTCGGCGGTCGCCGCCCGCGCCTGATCCGGGCGCACTCCAGAACGCCGGCCCGCGGGCGGTTCCCCCGCCGTTCCGCCCGCGAGCCGGGACCAACCGTGCGCATCGGCACGCCCCGTCTGCAGTCGCTAGTCGCTCGGCTCCGGAGCCGTCCGTCGCTCCCGACCGATGCCCGGGAAGTCGACGGTCGCGCCATCGAAGGCGCCCCGCCCTTGCACGTCCTTTCCCTCCCCACCTTTCCGCCCCGCCCTTCCCGAGGACTCCCATGGCCCCCGCACCGGTCCCGCACGCCCTTCCCGTCCGCCGCGAGCACGATCTGCTCGGTGAGCGGGACGTTCCCGCCGATGCCTACTGGGGCGTCCACACGCTGCGCGCCACGGAGAACTTCTCGATCACCGGTACCCCCATTGCCGTCTACCCCCTGCTCATCGGTGCACTGGCTGCCGTGAAGGAGGCCGCGGCGCGTGCCAACGAGGAGTTGGGACTGCTTTCCGCCGTCAAGGCGGACGCCATCGCCGGCGCCTGCCGGGAGATCCGCAACGGACGGTTCCACGACCAGTTCGTCGTGGACGTCGTCCAAGGCGGAGCGGGAACCTCCACCAACATGAACGCCAATGAGGTCGTGGCCAACCGGGCCCTGGAGCTCCTCGGCCACGCCAAGGGCGACTACGACCGGCTGCACCCCAACGAGGACGTCAACCTCGGCCAGTCCACCAACGACGTCTACCCGACCGCCATCCGCATCGCGGCGATCGGCGCCGGCCGCGAACTGCTGAAGGCGATGGCCGTCCTCCAGGACGCCTTCGCCGCCAAGGCGCTGGAGTTCCGCGAGGTCGTGAAGATGGGACGCACCCAACTCCAGGACGCGGTGCCGATGACGCTGGGCCAGGAGTTCTCCACCTACGCCGTGATGCTGGAGGAGGACCGCGGTCGACTCGCCGAGGCGATCGAGCTGATCCACGAGATCAACCTCGGGGCCACCGCCATCGGCACCGGCCTCAATGCCGCCCCCGGCTATGCCGAGACCGCCCGTCGCGAGCTCGCGCAGCTCACCGGCCTGCCGCTGGTGACCTCGGTCAACCTGATCGAGGCCACCCAGGACTGCGGCGCCTTCGTCCAGCTCTCCGGGGTCCTCAAGCGCATCGCGGTCAAGCTCTCCAAGACCTGCAACGACCTCCGTCTGCTGTCCTCGGGACCGCGCGCGGGCCTCGGCGAGATCAACCTGCCCCCGGTCCAGGCGGGTTCCAGCATCATGCCCGGCAAGGTGAACCCGGTGATCCCCGAGGTCGTCAACCAGGTCGCCTTCGAGGTGATCGGCAACGACATCACCATCACCATGGCTGCCGAGGCCGGGCAACTGCAGCTCAACGCCTTCGAGCCGGTCATCTTCCATGCCCTGTCGAAGAGCCTCCTCTCGCTGCGTGCCGCCTGCCTCACGCTTGCCGAGCGCTGTGTGGACGGCATCACCGCGAACACCGAGGCGCTCAGGACGGCCGTGGAGAATTCCATCGGGCTCGCCACGGCACTCAACCCCCACCTCGGCTACACCGCCGCCACGGCCATCGCCAAGGAGGCGCTCGCCACCGGCCGCGGAGTCGTCGAGCTCACTCTGGAGAAGGGCTTGCTGCCCGCTCACCGACTGGCCGAGCTCCTCACTCCGGAGCGCCTCACGGGAACCCCGGGGTCGATCGGGGCCTGAGCGTTCGAGCGGCCATAGGACGGAAGTTACCCGTCGGTTTGGCGTGACTTCCCCGACGGTTGACAGTAGAACGTGTTCCCATTCTGTCGCGAGTGAGGAACAGCACGTGAATCAACTGCCTCTGCACGTCAAGGAAATCGGCGGTCTCAGCCGCCGCCGTTTCCTCGCGGGAACAGGTTCCCTCCTCGGTGCCGCCGCCCTCATCGGGCACGCGGGTCCGGCCCACGCCGAGACCCCCCTCGCCACCACCGTGATCCCCGCGGGCGCCCACGTCCCGGCCTTGGTCATCGGCACCGGGTACGGCGGCTCCGTCGCGGCCCTCCGGCTCGCCCGTGCCGGCGTCGACGTCCACATGGTGGAGATGGGCATGGCCTGGGACGCCCCGGGCTCCGACGGCAAGGTCTTCGCCAACACCACCAAGCCCGACTACCGTTCCTTCTGGCTGCGGACCCGCACCAAGCAGCCCCTGAGCAACTTCCTCGGTTTCCCCCTCGACAAGGACGTCCCCCGGTACACCGGCATCCTCGACGCCGAGGACTTCGCCGGCATCACCGTCTACCAGGGGCGTGGCGTCGGCGGCGGCTCCCTCGTCAACGGCGGCATGGCCGTCACGCCGCGCCGCGAGAACTTCGCCGCCATCCTCCCCACCGTCGACGCCGCGGAGATGTACGCCACGTACTACCCGCGCGCCAACGCCGGACTCGGCGTCACCGAAGTCGACCAGGCCTGGTGGGAGAGCGCTTCCTGCTACCAGTACGCCCGTGTCGGTCGCAAGCACGCCGAACGCTCGGGGTTCCCCTTCGTCTTCGTGCCGAACGTCTACGACTGGGAGTACATGAAGCGGGAACTCGCCGGTGAGGTGCCGAAGTCGGCCCTCGCCGGCGAGGTCATCTACGGCAACAACCACGGCAAGAAGAACCTGCAGAAGACCTATCTCGCACAGGCCGTTTCCACCGGCCGCGTCACGATCTCCGCGCTGCACAAGGTCACCTCGGTCACCCCGGCGTCCGGCGGAGGCTACACCGTGGCCATCGACCAGATCGACACCACCGGGGCGACCCTCGCGAGCAAGACCGTCACCGCCGACAAGGTCTTCTTCGCCGCCGGCAGCATCGGCACCAGCAAGCTCCTGACCCGCCTCAAGGCCATCGGCGCGCTTCCCGCCCTCAACGACCAGATCGGCAAGGGCTGGGGCGACAACGGCAACGTCATGTGCGGGCGCGCCAACCACCTGTGGGACCCGACCGGCAAGCTTCAGTCGGCCATGCCCACCGCGGGCATCGACAACTGGGACGCGGGCGGCGCCTTCGCCGAGGTCGCCCCGCTGCCCACCGGCATCGAGACCTACGCCTCGTTCTACCTTTCCATCACCAAGACCCCGCACCGCGCCGAGTTCACCTGGAACCCGGCCACCGCGAAGGTCGACCTCAGCTGGGAGAGGGCCTGGAAGCAGACCTCGATCGATGCGGCGAAGACCATCTTCGACAAGATCAACGCCAAGGAGGGGACGATCTACCGCACCGATTTCTTCGGCGCGTACAAGATCTGGGGCGACCACCTCACCTACCACCCGCTCGGCGGCGCCGTCCTCGACCGGGCGACCGACAACCACGGCCGTCTCCACGGCTACACCGGCCTGTACGTCATCGACGGCGCCCTCATTCCCGGCAACACCAGCGTCAACCCGTTCGTCACCATCACGGCCCTCGCCGAACGCAACATCGAGCGGATCGTCACGGAGGACTTCTGACGCGTGGTGCGGAAGGACCGGCCGGTCCCTCCGGCCGGCCCTTCCGGAAGCGTTCCTCAGTGCGTCGGCAGCGCGCACACCGCGTCGAGCCCGAGCACCCGGTTGAGCCGTCCGAACGCCAGCCAGGAGCCCAGGCTCATCGTCAGCTCCACGATCTCAGCCTGGCCGTAGTGCGCGGTCATCCGCCCCCAGAACTCCTCGTCGAGGCCGTGGTGGTCGAGCGCGTACCGCTCCGCGTACTCGGCCGCGAGCCGCGTCCGCTCGTCGAAGGCCTCCGAGACCTCCGTCTCGCGCCAGGCCGAGACCAACCCGTCGAAGCCCTCCTCGACCTTCTCCCCGTCCCGGTCGGTGCGCCAGTCCAGGCAGAATCCACAACCGTTGATCTGCGCGATCCGCAGCCGCGCCGCCTCGAACTCGCGCAGTCCCAGGGTCGTGTGGGCGTACACCGACAAGGAGAAGTTCGCCGCCGCCGTTCCGATTTCGGGGACCATCTCGCCCCACACGTATCCGATCGGCTCCTGCCCCTCGGGAATGTCGATGATCACTTGGAGCTCCTTCCCAGCTTCCCGACCGCCGGTCGCAGCGGTACGTCCAGCGCGTCGTACAGTCCCGGCTCCGCCGCCACCAGCCAGTCGATCGCCCCGACGAGCCGTCCCACGGCCGTGGCGTTCCCGCCCGCCGAGCGGTTCTCCCCCTCGTCGGTCGCCGTGACCGTCACCTCGATCCGCGGGCTCCCCTCGACGATCACCCGGTGGGCGCCCGCCCCGTCCGGCGGCACGGGCCAGTCCGGTGCGCACGAGGGATGGATGCGGGTGACGTGCTCGATCACGATGCGGGGCTCCCCGCCCACGATGCCCTGCACCTCGAAGCGGACCGCGCCCTGCGTCCCCGCCTCGAAGGAGCCCATCGTCCGCGTCGTGACCGCGGTCTCCAGGGGGCGCCGTTCCACGGTCTCGCGGATCTCTTCCAGCGTGGCGCCGAGGGCACGGGCCATCAGCCGGATCTGCCCGCCCCAGATCATGGTCGGCACCGAGGGCCACAGCATGGGCGGTTCGTAGGCCAGGAGTCGGCCCATTCCCACCAACTCCCTTACGGATTGCTCCTGTTCGTACGTCGAGTAGTCGAAGATCTCCTGGCAGCGGATCGTCTCCACGGTGGACCCGAGGCCGCTCACCAGCAGCGGCAGCACGTCGTTGCCCCAGCCCGGGTCGACGCCGGACACGAAGAGCGATCCGCCCCCCTCGGCGACGGCGGCGAGGACCGGATCCCGGAACTCCGGGGGCGCGTTGAGCTGGTCGTACAGGGGGTACAGGGCCGGCGTCACGACCGCCGCACCCGCCGCCACCGCCCGTGTCACATCGGCGAGCGCCCCGTCGGGCCGGGTGTCGCCGGAGGCCGCGTACACGACCGCCTCCGGCCGCCCGGCGAGCACCCTGCCGACGTCGTCGTCCGCCGTCACTCCGAGATCGCGCCCGAGCCCCGCGAGCCGGCCCGCGTCCCGGCCCACCTTCACGGGGTCGGACACCAGCACGGCCGTGAGTTCGAGGTCGGGATGGGCCTCCACCGCGCGAATGGCCGCCCGCCCGACGTTTCCGGTACCCCACACCACCGTCCGAATCATGCGCGGAGGGTAGCGCCGGCTCCCGGAGGTTCCCAGCCCCGTGACGCCCGTATCTGACGGGGCGTCAAAAATATTCTCCGGGGGCCTTCACGCCAGGCGCAAGGTCACGAAGGGAACGGTGTCGCCCGGCAGCACGTACCGCTCCACCTCCACGAAGCCGCGCCCCCGTGCGAACCGCAGCCCCTCCTCGTTCGAGGCCGACACCACCGTCTCCACCCCCGTGCCGCCCAGCGTCCGTGCGTGCGCGAGCCCCCGCTCGTACAGGGCCGTTCCGAAGCCGCGCCCGCGGAACCCGGGCAGCGTCCGCGCGATGACGGTCGCCGCCGGTGTCTCCCCGTCCGGTGGACGCACCGTCGAACACCCCACGGCCACACCGTCCGCGTACGCCACGTCCAGCCGGTTCCGGCCCGCACGCTCCCGCACCTGCTCCCACGAGAGCACCGCGGTCGGGACGACCGTGTCGTGCACGGCCCGCCGTTCTTCGAGCTGTTCTTCGGTCCGTGCCCGTTCGACGAGGAAATCCTTCATGTCCGGAGCCAAGCGGGACCGATGTGAGCGGTCAACCGCGTTTCCGTCCCTCGGACCGACGCGACCGTACGGGTGAGGGCGCGACCCGGACGACAGCGCCACCCGTCGAACGGGTACGGATCGCAGCACCACACGCCCCAGGAGGATGCCGTCCCATGCCCCCACCCAAGGGCACCACCGCACTGCTGAGCGCCGGCGCGCTGTGTGCGGCCCTGCTGCTCGCCGGCTGCGCGGGTGCCGCCCCGCCCCCGCGCTCCACCCCCGCCCCGACGACCGCGGCCACCACCGGCGACGGCCGCCCCGCCCCCGCGCCGGCCGGCGGCGACCCCGCCGCCGCGCTGCGGATCCCCGGCATCGGAACCGCCACTCAGGCCCGTGTGCCCGACGGCACCACCCAGGCGCTCGTCGTCACCGGTGCCGCCGCCGACTCCTCCACGGCCCTCGCCACCCTGTACCAACGGGACCCGACCGGCCCCTGGGTCGCAGCCGCCGGACCCTGGCCCGCCCACAACGCCCTCCGCGGTTGGACCGCCGACCACGTCGCGGGCGACCTGCGCACCCCCGTCGGCGTCTTCCGGCTCAACGACGCCGGCGGCCGACTGCCCGATCCCGGCGCCCGCCTCCCGTACGACCAGGACGCAGAGTTCGCCATCAGCGGCACCGGCTTCTCCGGCGAACCCCTCGAAGGCTCCTTCGACCACGTGATCGCCATCGACTACAACCGGGTGCCCGGACGCACCCCGCTCGACAAGGAACGGCCCCTCGGCGCCGACAAGGGCGGCGGCGTCTGGATCCACGTCGACCACGGCGGCCCCACGCAAGCCTGCATCGCCCTGGAACGGGAGGCGCTGCGCGTGCTCCTGCGCGCCCTCGACCCGGCCGCGGAACCCGTCGTGGTGATGGGCCCGGCCCC